>JAFAUR010000585.1 GCA_019243205.1 Acidobacteriaceae bacterium
CGGAGGGAACTGGTCACTGACCGGCACCAATGCGACCACCGGCGTGCTCGATGCTGGCGCGATCGACATTGTGGGCACACTCTCCGCCTCAACGATTGCTTTCCAAGGCACGAGCGAGTTGCTCATCGACAATGCCTCGACCTTCGGCAGCAACGTCGGAAGCGCATCCTATACGGGCCCGCAGCTCCAAGATTTCATCGCGGGCGACCAAATCGACCTGAAAAACTTCTCCTCGGCCGGTGCGACGCTGAGCTACAACTCAGCGACAGGTCTCTTGCAGGTGTCGAACGCCGCGAACCAGCTAGCTAGCCTGAGCTTTCAGACCTCCAGCCTCGGCAGCGGAACATTCACTGCGGTTGGCGATGGGGCCAATGGGACCTTCATCAGCTTGGGAACGTCGGTGACGCCGCCCACCATCTCGGTCGAGAATGATTTCAACGGTGACGGCAAGTCGGACGCTCTGTGGCGCAACAGCAGCAGCGGCGAGGTTGTGGATTGGACCATGAACGGATCGCAAATCCCGCTGGCCGGGGACGTAACGTATCAAGGCAATCCGGTCGCGCCCGACGCCTCATGGAGCGTCGCCGGAATCGGTGACTTCAATGGGGACCGCATGTCGGATGTCTTATGGCGCAACAGCAGCGGCGAGGTTGTGGATTGGACCATGAACGGGTCGCAGATCGCGTCGGCCGGGGATGTCACCTATCAGGGGAGTCCCGTCGCGCCTGACGCCACTTGGAGCGTATCCGGCATTGGCGACTTTAACGGCGACGGTATGGCAGACGTGTTGTGGCGCAACAGCAGCGGCGAGGTCGTGGATTGGACCATGAACGGGTCGCAAGTCACGTTGTCTCAGGATGTCACGTATCAGGGGTCACCGGTCGCGCCTGATTCTTCCTGGAGTGTCGCGGGGATCGGCGATTTCAATGGCGACGGCAAGTCCGACGTTTTGTGGCGCAACAGCAGCGGCGAGGTGGTGGATTGGACCATGAACGGTTCGCAGATTGGATCGGCCGGTGACGTCACCTATCAGGGGAGCCCCGTCGCCCCTGACGCCACTTGGAGCCTGGCCGGGATCGGCGACTTTAACGGGGACGGCATGGCCGATATCCTGTGGCGCAACAGCAACGGCACGCTCTCCGATTGGACGATGAACGGGTCCCAAGTTACATCGGAGCAAAATGTGACTTTTCAAGGCGCGCCGGCCACGCCTGACGCCTCTTGGCAAATCGCTGAAATTGGCGACTTCAACGGGGACGGCAAGTCCGACATTCTGTGGCGAAACACCAGCGGCGCACTTTCCGAGTGGACGATGAACGGGTCGCAGGTCGTGTCGGAGCAAAGTGTCACATATCAAGGTAGCCCGGCGACGCCGGACAACACCTGGAACCTGCAAGCAAAGCCCACCGATTTCGCGTGACGGCAATCTGCCGGCTGCGGCAATTCCTGTTGAGCAGCCGATTATTCGAGGGATCGGACTGGTCTAAGTCTAAAGCAAGCGGGGCGATACGTAACGAACATCGCGCGTAGCGCGATGAGGCGAGCGTTCGAACGGATTCTCGCGACAATGATGAGAGTCGCTCATGCTGGCCTGGCCCGTTTCAATCGACGGCCCCAAGCCGTTTTCAAAGTAGATGAGTCGAGCGCCGTCGGAGGGCACTTGAAGCCTGCATAAATCTCCGCGAGAGGCGCAAGGCGAGACCTTGAACAAAACGTAGGATAAAACCGCGATCGTATCGCAGTCCTGCGACCAATAATAATGCCAATTTGTCGAGGCGTCGCGGGCCCACCCACTCAGCCGCCAAGCTCGCGACAATCTGGCGACCATAAAAGCCGCGCCAATAGCGCTTGCCGTCGGCGTAGGCAGCGCGCCAATTCGGGGACGTGCGCGCAATGGCTGCATAACGGGACAGTACAATAGAGGCAGTTCTGGCCATCATGGGGACATTGTGGGTAGCGTTATTGTTATGCCTACGATATTCGGCTGAGATTTGAGGATACACGGCAACAGGATGGTTCTTGGCCAAGCGCAGATAGAGCTCATAATCCTCGCAGCCTCGCAAACTTTCGTCGAAGCCGCCGGCGGACTTTAATATATTCGCGTCATACATCACGGTGCCATGCATCTTGATATGGTTGCCCCCCCTCAGCAGTCCTTCGAAGTGATCGGCGTGGGGCTGCGGCAGTTCTTCGCTTATCAGGCGGCGTGCCGAGTCCACCAAGCGGCACCCGCCAAAAGCAAAAGCAACACCAGGTTGTGAGGAGAATGCAGAAAGACAATGTTCGATCGCGCTTGGTAAAAGTATGTCGTCGGCATCGAGGAACAGGGTGTAATCGCCAGTTGCGTGCCGAAGTCCAGTGTTGCGAGCTGCAGAGGGGCCACTATTTTTCTGGAAGAAATAACGCACGCCTCTGAATCTCGCCGCAACTTCAGCGGTGTTATCGATCGAGCCGTCGTCGACAATGATGATCTCCTGCGGCGGGCGAGTCTGCGAGAGCACGCTTTCAACGGCTTCCGCCAAATACTGCCCTTGATTGAAGCAGGGGATAATGATGCTGACCCGTTTCATCAAAGGTTTCCGAGTCCAAGGCTTCGCAATTCGCGCCGCTTACGCCGTCACTTCGAAACCGCTGTCAGGAAAAGCTACGACTGGGATGAGGGTGTGGAACCACCTTGGCTTTCCCGTCATCCGATTCGCCGTGGCTCAAGGCAATCGTCTTAACGGCGTTGGCGGCTCCTCGCTGATATGCCATGTACATGCGCCGGTCCATCCCGCGGCGCGTGAGGAGATTTTTCAAGTGGCCCGCGAGGCCCCGCATCGAAGAGGGAGAGCGTGGCATCGCTCCCAGCCATTTGTTGGTCAGAAGGAAATCGCTGAACGCCATGCCTTCCCACAGCTTGAGAAAGTGTTCGTCGGAAAGCCGCTCGGTCGGAATGAGATGCACCAGATGAAGCTCGGGAAAAATTCCCATTCCCCATCCGGAATGACAGGCAACAATGGATATCTCTATGTCTTCGCCGCTCACAAGCGACCCGCCGCGCCTGCCGGTCACCTGAATAGATGAATTGCCACACGCGGATAAATATTCTTCCCCGACTTTAGCACGCACGCATAAGCCCGCGCCCCAAGGCGCAGCGTCTTTGCACAGAGCCCCATTGTGAGCATAAAGGCTGCTCCATCGAGCCTCTTTGATCTCTCGAAGCGCCAAGAGGGGTAGAAATTTCTTGAGATGGTCAGGCGGAACGGCTTCAAATTCCGGCACGATTGAAGCGCTGCCCCAAACTCCCAATCGGGGCCACTCCTCCTCAATTCTGAGCGCCTGCGACAGGTAATCGGCAGCAAGAACATTGTCATCGTCGACGAAGACGAGGAGGTCCGACGAGGCCTCACACATGCCGCGCCGGCGCGCCGGAGCGAGGCCGAGTTCCGGCTCGTGAATGTGCCGTGCGTTGGGATGCCAGCTCATATCCCACTTGCCAGCCAAGGGCTCGTCCGAAAGATTGTCGATGAGCAGCAATTCCCAACAGCCTTTGTCCAA
>JAFAUR010000735.1 GCA_019243205.1 Acidobacteriaceae bacterium
AGACGGTCAGTAAACAAGGGCCGAGAGTTCCAGCGAACTCCGGCCTATTTTTTGTGCCTAGCGCGGCTGTAAGGAAGCTGCCCTGCCGACAGGAGTGTCAGCTCTGAAAAGCAGAGGCGCCAAACTTGAAAGATTGCGTCGCCAGACGGTCCAGGTGTGCATTCCCGAGGTTTCGATTGCCGTCAGCTGAATGCCGCGCGATTTCAGCCAGCTGACAATCTGGCGGTTGTTCTTGATCAGGCGGTCGTCCGTTCCACACGCAATCCAAAGAAGGTGGATGCGGTTATTGGCGAAGGCACCCGTCAATTGCGGAAAGTCGAGAGAGAAGTCAGCATATGAGAGTTCTCCCGCGCTGAAGGAAGCGACGTACGAGAATGTCTGGAGCTGGTTGAGGCCTATCAAAAGAGATTCTGCGCCGCCCATGGATAGGCCGGCAATCGCACGAGAATCACGGTCTGCGAGTGTTCTATAAATGCGGTCAACGAGCGGGATGACTTCATCCATGAGCGTGTTTCCGAACCTGGTGTAGTTCCGCTCACGCAATTCGGTATCGCTCACCATGGGTCCTGTCGGCCTGACGATTTCCGCGACACCGTATCCGAGCGGCATCACGATGATCATTTGTTTTGCCTGACCTCGCGAAATCAAAGTGTCGAGGATCAAGTTCGCTCGACCGACAGCGGTCCAGGCGCTCGCGTCATCGCTGAAGCCATGCAGAAGATAGAGGACAGGGTACCGTGTGGAAGCAGACGCATCGTAGCCGGGCGGAGTGTAAACGTAAAGTTCGCGACTGTTCCCGATGATGGCTGATCGATATATATGACGGTGAACGGTTCCATGAGGGACGTCAGACATGTTCCACGGCTGGGGATCGGGGCCGGGAACCTGAAAGTAGTTGCTGGGAGACAACAGGTTCGGTACGAGTCGTGGATTTGATGGGTCGAGAAAGCGAACGCCGTCCACTTCAAATGAGTAGCTGTAGTAATCTTGCCCAAGCGGTCCGGTTGTGGCCGTCCAAACGCCGGTCTCATCTTTCGTCATCGGCAACGGAGCTTTCGCGCTCTCGACATTCACTTGCACATGCGTAGAATCGGGAGAACGGAGCCGGAAGGTAACACGTCCGTCGGCCGAAACGGATGGTGATTGGATAGCCTGTTGACAATACATTAGCGATGTTACGGTCACAAAACAGAAGATCGCTCTCATTGAGTAATTTCGAAGAATCGAACCAACCACAGTTTACAGTCGGGGCCGCGCAGCCATGAACGCCGCAGAGTTTACCGGCATTGTGCTAGCGACCTCCGCGTTGGCCGGCTTCGTCGGTTCCCTGACGGGTCTTGGCGGCGGCGTGATCGTCACGCCGGCACTGACTGTGTTTCTTGGCGTGGACATTCGCTACGCCATCGGCGCGAGTCTTATTTCCGTGATTGCGACTTCATCGGGAGCTGCCGCCGCGTATGTGCGCGAAGGATTCTCGAACATTCGCATCGGTATGTTTCTCGAGATTGCGACGACCCTTGGCGCGATATTTGGAGCGTTTCTCGCGTCCCGAGTTCCCACATCGGCCTTGAGCATCATCTTCGGGATTGTTCTTCTACAGTCGGCATGGCAGTCCGCGAAAGCGCATAGCGGCACGAAGAAGCTTGTACCTGCGGATCCTTTGGGCGAGCGCTTGAAGCTGAACGGAATTTACATTAGCAAGGCTGGGAAAAAAGAGTATGAGGTGCACCGAATCAAAACCGGATTTGGCCTGATGTTTGGGGCAGGAACGCTCTCCGGGCTCTTGGGTATTGGGTCAGGGTCGCTCAAGGTGATCGCGATGGATCAGGTGATGCAACTTCCTTTCAAAGTGTCGACGGCCACCAGCAATTTTATGATCGGCGTTACGGCTGCGGCAAGCGCTGGACTTTACATCAGCCGCGGCTATGTGGATGCAGCGATTGCAATGCCAGTCATGCTGGGAGTTCTTTCCGGTTCCCTGCTGGGCGCCCGCATGATGCCCAAGCTGCCTGTAAACGTGCTCCGTCGCGTATTTGCCGTCGTGGTAGCGGTCGTAGCGATCGAGATGATCGTCGCGGGATTGAAACAGACTTGAGCGGGTAGCTGATGACGGACTCGAAACTGGAAGGTATGGTGAGCGCTCTTCTCCGGTGGGGCGTGCTGGTATCAGCAGCTGTTGTTGTCGCTGGTGGGATTTATTTTTTGGGACGACACGGCGGGGATCGAATTGACTACAGCCACTTTCAACGGCAGCCTGTCGGAGCGTGGAGGCTCGGGGCGATTTTCTCCGGAATTGCTGGCGGCCACGGACGCGCGTTGATTCAGCTTGGCATCCTCCTGCTTGTAGCGACCCCTGTGGCGCGGGTTGTTTTATCGCTTGTCGGTTTCGCTCTCGAGCGCGATCGCGTTTACGTGTTCGTTACAGCGCTCGTGCTGTGTATTCTGCTTTTCAGCCTGCTTAGCGGTCTCCGAAGCGGTTAGCAATCTCACCGCAGTTGGCCTTCGAGATCTTCAAAGCGTCGCCTCAGATCCGCTAACTCGGATTGCAGTTCAGCTACTGTCTGCTCCAGCTGCGCGATGCGCGGTGGAGGGGCGGCGTCGGTTCCATCCGGAACGGGTTCGTACGCAGGTTCTCCTGCCAGCAGATGAGCGTAGCGGCTTTCCTTGTGGCCGGCCTGCCTCGCCAGTTTCTTCACGAGTGCGCCCCCGGGCCATTCGCCCAATTTCTCCAAGACGCTCTCGACTTCGGCCAGGTCAGTAAAAGAAAACATGCGTTCGCTGCGATCCTTGATCTCGCCCAAAGTCTGAGGACCTCGTAGCAGCAACGTGCACAGGACGGCTAATTCACGCCTGCCGAGATTCAAGGTTTCCGAGATTCGCTGGCTGAACTTGTTCACCCGGCCGGAACCGGTGTTGAGCAACGCCAGCTTCTTGTCCCGCAGACGGCCCAGTGCTTCTTCCACATCAGCGTCGTCATACGTGACGACTGGGTCACGGTTGGACTTCTGATT
>JAFAUR010000871.1 GCA_019243205.1 Acidobacteriaceae bacterium
CTTCTGCTTATCCGGTTGTTTCAGCAAGCCCCAATACATTGTGGTTTAATCCGCGACGGGCTCGTCCGACAGGTCCGACGCACCACGGATCTGCTGATAAGAAGAAGGTTTTCGGCTAGTGCCGAGGCCGAGCAGGGTTTGAAATGCTGCCATCGGTAGCCGACGTCTATTGTGGCGAAACACAAATTCGTCTAGATAGATTTGGAGCTGGTCACGGCTGACACCGTGATAGGTTCCGATCAGCCACTGTTGTAAATTGCCAATCGCACGATCTGCCAAAGGCACCACAGATTTCGCCCCTTTCCGCAGATCGATTCGTAATGGCTGGCTGCGAGGCACATGCTTGAAACCAGTCTCCTGCAACCCGGTGAAACTTTTGAGACCGTCGGTGTATACGGTAGAACCGCGCGCGAGGTTTTGTTTAAGGAATGCGATGAGAGTACTGCTTCTGAAATCAGGGATTACGGCCATCCGTGCCCGACCAGTGGCGCGACCTCGTTTCTCGACTGCCACCAGGACCATCGCCGCTTTCCGCCCCTTAAGTTGGCGGCTTCCCCGCAAGCCGGCCTGCGTACCTCCAACCCAGGTCTCGTCTACTTCGACTTCGCCCTGTAGCGGCTCCCGTGCAACATTGACCATCGCTCGCCGGAATTTGTGAAGCATCATCCAGGCCGTTTCGTAACGTGATAGACCCAGTTGGCGTTGTAAAAGGAGCGCCGAAACGCCGCGCTTATCCGTGGTCATCAAGTACGCAGCCCAGAACCAAATAGTCAGCGGTGTTTTCGTGTTATGGAGGATCGTACCCGCTGTCAGCGAAACCTGGCGCCGGCAAGCGACACATTGCCAGCGCCTCAGCTGCACCAATTCATAGGCTCGCCTATGCCCACAACGCGGACAGACAAACCCCTCCGGCCAGCGGCAGGCTGCCAAATACTCTTGGCAAGCCTCTTCAGTAGCAAATTTTGACTGAAATTCCCGCAGAGTCTGAGGGAATGGCGGCCGCGGCACCTTCCTACACTACTGCTTGTGGCATGCTGAAACAACCGGATAAGCAAAAGCTAACTAGAGGAGTTCTAAATCGCAAAAGGGCTCTCTTCTCCCTTTCGTTCATTCCGCAGTTTGTAGGTCTAAGCAAGCGACAGGCTGCTTTACAGTTGCTGCTGCTCGGCAGTATCTCTGTTGCGCCGGGCTTTCGACGCTATGAAGCGCGCTGCATCCGGAATGGGAACGATTGGGCTTGGGCTGTATATAGCAGTAGCCGACAAGCGCTGAGCTGCCGGTCACTTTTGGACTGTCTCCGGCCCCCCATCAACAGCGTTGCAGGATAACGTGGGTAGCCTGTTCGCCGGCTGTGGTTTGGACGGGCTTGAAGCCGAGGTTAGGCAGGTGAATGCCCGTGAACAGGTGCTCGCCCTCGCCAAGCACCACGGGCGAGAAGGCAAGATGCAGCTCGTCGATATCACCGGCCGTGAGATAGTGTCGAATCGTGGCGACGCCGCCACCGATTCGAACATCTTGCCCGTGCGCGGCAGCTTTAGCTTCCTGGAGCGCGGCTTCGGCGCCTTCGGTGACGAAGAAAAACGTTGTGCCGCCTTCCATCCGCAATGGCGGCCGGGCATAGTGAGTGAGAACGAAGACGGGTACGTGATACGGCGGTTCTTCGCCCCACCATCCTCTCCAGCTATCGTCCGCCCACGGCCCGCGAATGGGTCCGAACATGTTCCGGCCCAGAATCCATGCGCCCACGTTATCGAATGATCGAGCCGCGAAATCGTTGTCGATGCCTTGACTGCCACCAGTCAGACCGTGCATCTTTTTGAAAACCACCGTGTTGAAAAACCAGTCGTGCAGTTCTAAACCTCGAACGCCGAGCGGATTCTGGATGTCCTGGCGGGATCCTGCCCCAAATCCGTCTAAAGAGACTGAAAAAGCGCAAACCTTTACCATGCTCATTTTCGTGAATCTGACTCCAAAGATGAGTCGAATGGGATTCCCTCAAATCGACCCCGGCCGCAGAAGAAACTGGCCCCTAGCGGCACAGATGTCGCCGTTCTCAATGAAGCCGAGATTTTCAAACGGTGCAGGCGGCGAGGGTGGTGCCCACGTTGCAGGACAGACGTTTAAGTGAGCGGATTAATTCTTCGTTAGAGAACGGAGTGGCGAGCCACTCGCGACGATTGTCCTCGAATTCAGGCGCGCGGCCTGGCGTCTTGGAAATCAGCAACGTGCAGAGATCGGGCGAATACATCTGTAGACGGCGGATGGTGACGGTGGCGTGATCGGTTCCATCAGAGCTGAGAATCAGCAATCGGATCTGGTGCTTCCAACACTCCAGAAGTTCGGCGGCA
>JAFAUR010000362.1 GCA_019243205.1 Acidobacteriaceae bacterium
CCAGCTGTTGACGCGCCCAATCCTGGGCGGATGCATACGTAAACGAGAACGCAAGCAAAACAAGGAGTCGAATCATTCTATGAACTTACCCCATGTGCGACGACCGTTGGTCGTTATCCTGGCGTACGTGTTTGGGATTTCAGTCGGCCTCGCCCATGCTGCGAGCGCTCTCCCTTCAGCTCCCGGGGCGGCAGTCGTTACCATCGCTCCTCCCGGGGGAAACTACACTGAACCAAGCATTGCCGTAAACCCCAACGATCCGCGGCAGGTGCTGGCGGTCTATCAGGGCGGGAAAACAGCTCAGGGTAGCGCCACGGCGGCTTACTCCGCCGATGGCGGGAAGACTTTCACTGTCGCGGCCGGTACGAAAGCAAGTGACTGGAAAGTGATGGGAGACGTTTCGACAGCATTCGACAACAAGGGGCACGCATTCCTTTGCTACCTGGCTTTTGACAAACTCGGAACACCTTCTTATTGGGCGCACAACGCAGGCCGCAACGGCATCTTCGTCATCGGTTCAGGCGATGGTGGAAAAACGTGGGACAGGAATGCTGTATCGGTTAAATCATGGCCGACAGGACGCGAACCTAACCTGCAGTTTGAAGACGAGCCTCGCATCTTCGCCGACGGTCATGGAGAGAGTCCATTCGCCGGACATCTTTACGTGGGATGGGTAGAGTGGCAGCTCGAGAAATCAATCATGCTTTTTTCGCGCTCGAGCGACGGCGGAAAGACCTGGTCTGAGCCCACTGAAATCAGCGTGCATGCCGGTCTTCCGCGTGATGACAACGGAGCGCTGGGCGGGTTCATGCAGGCAATCGGTTCGGATGGCAAGATCTATGCGGTGTGGCAAGACGGAAACTCCATTCTTCTGACCACGTCAAGCGATGGAGGCCGCAGTTTTACGGCGCCTCGGAACATCGTGGAGACCGGGCCGCCTTACTTCGGCGAGGTCCCGGGTACCAGCCGGGCCGGCAGCTTTCCACAGATCGCCGTTCACGGCCACGAGCTCTATCTCAGCTGGAGCGATTACACCAATGGCGACATAGATGTCTTCCTGTCGCGCTCAGCCGATTCCGGCGAAACCTGGTCAAAGCCGGCGCGAGTGAACGACGATCCGGTGCATGATGGTCTCGACCAGTTCTTTCAATGGCTGGCGGTGGACGAGGCGAATGGCGACCTCTACGTTCAGTTCTATGACCGCCGCAACGATCCGACGAACAAGCTGACCGGCATGACACTTGCTCGATCAACCGATGGCGGCCACTCCTTCAAGAACTATTCATGGACAGAAGATGCGTTCGAGGGGCACGGGATGTTCTGGGGTGATTACACCTGGCTCGCCGCGAGCAATGGGATTGTTCACGGTGTCTGGACCGCGGTTGTCGCGCCCCCCAAGTCAAGGCCGCAAAGGCAGGCTAAGGCGAGCACAGTGATTCGCGCCGGCACTGCCGACTTTTCAAGCCTTACTGCACGCGTTCCCTGATGTAATGCGCCGCGGTCTCAATCGCGCCGGCGGCGATTGCGGTTGTATGCTTGGCTGCCTTCGCCGCTTCACCCAACGGTTGCTGCGCCCGTGTCGCAACGTCACTCAGTCTGTCCGCTGCGTTTTCTATTCCGGACAAGACACCCTCTTTGCTCTTATTGAACATCTCGATCGCCCTTGAGCGCGACCACGATGCGCATACAGGCACTAGCAGGACGAAGCCCGCCGCCGCAATACCCGCTCCCAATCCGAGCAGGATCAATCCGTACAGTCCGTTGTTGTTTTGCTTTTGCATTCGCTCCTCCTCCCCGAAAGCAATGCCGATCGCCGGGGCTCTCGCTGCCATTGTATCCGCGTTTCGGGATTTTGGAACACTTAACCTTTACGCTCGCGTGCTGTAGCGGGCGACAGCTTCCCGAGCAAGAAACCCAAGGTAAGAGCGAGGAGTAGCTTTGGCTTAGTCACGTGAATGCGTTCTGAAGTGCTCTCGAATGAATGCTGGAGACGTGTCGGCTTCGGAAGCGAGACGGTTGCCGACGGAGGCGGGACGGGCGAAGACATTGTACCGGGATGGGAGCGGATGGGCGGGGTTGCGTTGGCAGTCTCGCGCGCCGTATCCGGTTCCATTGGGGATGTGGCCGGGCCTTTCTCCTGCGCTTCCTCCTTTTCCGTTACACTCTGTCCGGTTTCGCTGCCCGAGTAAACATGGGTGAATTCTGCTCCGAAGAAGAATATCTGGGCCGAATAGTAGATCCAAACAATTACCGCGACCAGCGAGCCGGCTGCACCGTAAGTCGACCCGATGCTCGCCTTACCCAGATACAAGCCCAAAAGAAATTTCCCGACGGTGAACAGAAAAGACGTACCCAGCGCTCCCGCGATGGCGTTTCGCCAAGGCACGCGCGCGTTCGGCACATATTTGAACATGAGGGCGAACAACGCACTGATGACAACGAACGACAGCGCGAAATTCACTGCGACCAGAACGGGTTCCGGAAAGGGCAGGAACTGACCGAACACTTTCCCGAGGAAAGCGAGCCAGCTGCTCAGTATCAACGAGACCAGAAGCAGGAACCCGACCGATAGCACCATGCCGAAGGAAAACAACCGCTGCTTCACTAGACCCCATAAGCCGCTTGAAGTCTCCGGCGGCGCATCCCAAATCAGGTTGAGAGCATCCTGGAGTTCATTGAATACTCCGGACGCCCCGAACAATAACGTCGCGAAGGCAATAACGCTGCCGATTATCCCGGAGGCGGGCTTCTGAGCATTTTTCAACAGGGATTGCACGGTGTCAGCGCCGCGATCGCCCATGAATTCGCGGGCTTGGTTCACCAGCGCTGCTTCCGCACTCTCGTGACCAAAAATCATTGCAATCACTCCGGTCAAAAGAACCAGGAGTGGAGCAAACGAAAGCACGCTGTAGAAAGCCACAGAAGCGCCTAAGCGAGGCGCCTGGTCTGCACTCCACTTCGTGTATGTCTCTTTCAGCAACGAAAAGGCTGAGCGCGATCGCATTCGCTCAGTAGACAGCAGCCGTCTCTCTACGGAAGCCTCGTACAATTTCGAAGCTAGCGCTGTAGTTGTCCCTTTTCGGGGACAGCTGGTTCATCGAGAAGCTGGGTGGAAGAAGCAGGTCCCAGATCCTTCCAATCGGACAAGGCCCAAACAACTTGTTTGTCAGGTGTGACTTCGAGGAGCTGTATCGTAGAGGGCCACTGCTCACGGGGCAGGTTGGCCGTCCAATTGTTGATCAGAGTGTTGCCATTTTTCAGCCGGGATACTTCTTGCACCGTTGCCAGCGGATAGCCGGCAAGTTCGTTCTTGGTGATCTCCCACACCACGCGCCCGCTTCGGTCAATTTCACGAACATAGCCATGCTGGTTCCCGCTGATCAGTGTGTTTCCGTTCTTCAGACGAACCGCAGCCCAAGCGGATGGCGCATTCACGGACCAGATCTCTTTCCCGTCGGGTCCGTACTCGACCACTTTGTTCAGATCCATATGCGCGACGAGAAAAGTCCCAGCCTGTGTCATGCGTACATGCCGGAACTGCCCGTGCGTTTTAGAACTCGCGGTCGGCAACTCCAGCTGCTTTTCGATCCCGTTATCGCGTTTGCTGAGAATGAGCAGCGTCGCGGGGCTCCCGTTTTGCATAATCAGCACTCGCTCCTTCCCGAGCGGATATGCCGTGTGAATTTCCGTGTTTGGAGGCGCGTCATAATTCCACACGATTCTTTTTTGGCGATCGACTTCGCTGGCGCCGAACTGCCGCGAGAAAACGATGTTTCCATTCGAAAGCATCGTGCAGTCGCCGAGTTCTCCCTTCAGCGGGTGGTATAAGACCATACGACGCTGCCATTGCGAACGACATACATAGTCTGTTGCACAAGGCTGCGGTTCTGCCACTCGCCGCAGTACAGAAACGGATGTTGGGCCAAGCCTTTGCCCGGAAACGGTTCGCTCCTGGTTTGTCCGTTGCAGACAAGCGCGGCAGCGGTCCAAAACAGAAGTGCTCGGTCCAGCGCTCTCATTCCATAAAGTTCTCTCACGCGAACCAAGGATAGTACGATGCTCGATAAGGATGATTTACGGGGTGAAGGCAGTCAGGGTCGAATACGCGCACGAAAAAAAGATCAGGGCGCGTAATAAGACCTGGTATCGCGTCGCCCACTGGCCGATTTGGATCTGGGTCTTCTTCCTTGCCCCCGGACCCCTTACCTTCAGTCTTTTTGCGCACGGGGGAAGTTGGCGAAACCTCGTATGGCTGATCATTGTTATGGCAGGCACCGGCTTGGCCGGTCTTGCCGGAAATTTGCCCGGGGTCGAGCCTCGGCCATATATCCTTCGGTTCTGCGAAGACAGACCTAATCCTTTATATCGGCGCGTATGTTACACATTTGCGTGGAATGCGCTTATCACCTTCACCGTCCTCAATTTCACCGGTCTGATTATCGCGGTTATTACGAACCGTTGGTATCTTCGCCAAATTTATGCCTACGGCTATGTCCCGCTGTGCGCGTGCGTTCTTATGCTCGGCATGTTCGGCGTCCTCCCTCGGGTACGGCGGTCCACGAAAGGGGAGGGAACTGAAAGGCGCTATTTCTATGGCTCCGTCTGGTCTGTGACTATCGCGCAAACAATTCTTCTCTTCCTTTGGAAGATCTTGCCGCGAGGGCATGCGGCGGATGTGGCTAAATTGTCAGGCTTCGTAGTGTGTCTTGCCGCCGCCGGCCTGGTCGCTGCGCTTGGTTTCCTGCCGAGAACACGACCAATCCTTCCGGGTGAGTTGATGGTGGCCGACTGATCTTCGCCGGCCTCTCCTTCCTTGTCCTCCTTCTTCTTATCGCCGGCGCAGGCGTGGCGTACCAGTATTGGGGTGACCGCACGGATGCCCTTCGAATGCCTCCGCGTGGGCGGCTTGTAAATGTTGGCTCGCATTTCCTACACCTGTATGAGACCGGTGATGGCCAGCCGGCAGTCGTTCTGGAATCCGGTATTTCGGGCAGTTCTCTTACCTGGTCGGCAGTCCAGCCCCAAATCGCAACCGTAACAAGCGTGATCAGCTATGACCGTGCGGGGCTCGGCTGGAGTACTGCCGCCCGGGATCCGATCGCGCTCGAGACTTTGGTCGCCGATCTGCGCCGGCTTCTGCAATCGGCGGTGATCCCGGCCCCGTACGTTCTGGTTGGCCACTCGTTCGGTGGTTTGCTGGTTCGCGCTTATGCCCATCGCTTTCCGAACGAGGTCGCCGGACTCGTTCTGGTGGATCCCGTGTCCATCGCAAGCTGGGCCGCGTGTACGGAAGACCAACGGCGCCGGCTTGCTCTGGGCATCAAGCTCTCGCGCCGGGGTGCATTGCTGGCGCGCTTCGGAGTGGTGCGCTTTGCGTTGCATTTGCTCACACGAGCGCAACGCAGAATCCCTCAAGTAATCGCGAAGACGACGGCTCGTAAAGCTACTAGGTTTCTAGATCGGATTGTAGGCGAAGTACGGCGTCTTCCGCCTGAATTATGGCCTGCCGTACAAGCACATTGGAGTCGTCCCAAGTCGTTCCGCGCCATGGCGGCGCATCTTAGCTGTCTCGAAGCATCGGCCAAGGCGGCATTCTTGATGGAAGTACCTGCCCACATACCGACGATCGTCCTCTCCGCATCCTCTTCTAACGACAGGGAAATTCAGGAACGCGAAGCGTGGATAGCGGCGAATGCCCGAAGTGAGCACCGGAGAATCAGCGATTGTGGGCATTGGATTCCCCTCGAGCGGCCGGAGGCCGTTGTCTTGGCGACGCTCGAGCTAATCGAATTCCTACGAGAAGACCGCCGGGCTGGGCCCTCTTAGGTGATTTGTGCCATATCGGTTGACATAAATCTGCTACTAGTGTTTACTGGGGTTTATACCCGAATAAATCTTACGTGCGGAGTGTGCGAATTCGTATACTACGTCAACCCCCTCGGTGTCTGAGGAGTAATCAATTTGAATGCACTTGTAATTGAGGAACCGTCGCTCCCGCTAGACCAGCCTTCCGTCTCGCAGCGAGACTTGGAGATCGATGATGCCCTGGCCCGAACCCTGGTTCGCGACCTTCACAAGGTGAACCGGACGATTTTCTGGAGCGATCTGTTGCTATCTGCCCTCCTCGGCTGGGCGGCTTTCGCCTATGCGGTAGCGTTGCCCGGGTTTTCTCTCCGGACCGGCATCGCCGTCGTAGTCTCTGCAATGGCGCTTTACCGCTGCCTTTGTTTCCTGCACGAAATCAGTCACCAGAACAAACGGACGCTGCCTGGCTTCGAGGCCACATACAACGCTCTGGTCGGATTCCTGCTCTTGATGCCGTCTTTCGTTTACGTCGGCGTGCACCAGAGCCATCACAAGATTAGCGTGTACGGCACGAAGGACGATCCCGAATACATGCCTTTCGCGCAATCGTGCCTGATGACAACCGTCTTTGCGGCCGAAAGCTTCTTCATTCCAGTCATCCTTTTGGTTCGGTTTCTCCTGCTGACACCGCTGTCGCTCATCGTTCCAAGCTTCGAACGATGGACCATCATCCACCTGTCGTCCCTCACGATGAACGTGCAGTACCAGCGCGAGATGAGTCCCGATCTTGCCAGAAAAGTGCGCACGCATAGCCTGATGATCTGGGTTCTGTGGGCGGTCGCCATTGCGCTCGTCATCGCCGGGACATTGCCCCTTAAGGTGTTCCTCATCTGGCTTATGGTCGACGGCATTGTCAGTTTCGTGAACTCGCTGCGAACGTTGGGCGCTCACGCGTATGAGAGTGACGGCCAGCCGATGGATCGACTGGGGCAACTGCGAGACTCGATCGATCATCCCGGATATTTCTGGACCGAACTCTGGGCTCCCGTTGGCCT
>JAFAUR010000963.1 GCA_019243205.1 Acidobacteriaceae bacterium
AACGCCCAAATTCACGCCGAGGTGAGTGGCTATCTCGTGAAGCAGAACTACACGAACGGCACTTATGTTCGGAAGGGCGGCCCCTTATTTCAGATCGACGCGCGACCGTTTCAGGCAGCACTGGACGAGTCCAAAGGAAACCTGGAACAGGCCAAGGGGCAACTCGCGCAAGCTCAAGGCGAGTTGCAAAAATCACAGGCCGTTCTGGGGAAGACTCAGCTGGACGTAACGCGGTACACACCGCTAGCGAAAGAAAGCGCGATCAGCCAGCAGGAGTTAGACGATGCCATTCAGGCGAATTTGGCCGCCCAGGCACAGGTGGCAGCCAACAAAGCGGCGATTGAGGCAGCCAAGGCAAGGATTATAGCCGGCGAGGCGGCACTGGAAACAGCCAAGCTAAATCTCGGCTTTACTACTATTACCTCTCCTATTGATGGCGTGGCGAGCATTGCCACGGCCCAGGTCGGTGATCTGGTAGGTCCGCAGAGTGGAACTTTGACGACGGTGTCCACCGTGAATCCTATTCTGGTGAACTTCTCCCCGAGTGAGGCGGAGTACCTGAACACATCCGCACAGCTAGGCGCCTCGGCGGGTGCGGAAGACGCAGTAATAAAGAAACTGCGATTCGAGCTTCTGCTGGCGAATGGCGCAACATACCCAGAAAAGGGCCGGATCCACGCCATCAACCGCGAGGTCAGCGCTGGGACCGGAACCATTCTGGTTCAGTGCGCATTTGCCAACCCGGGTAATGTCCTTCGGCCCGGCGGATTCGCCCGCATCAACACGGTGATCAAAGTCCAGCGCGGGGCAATGCTGGTTCCTCAGATCGCAGTGACTGATGTGCAGGGCAATTATCTTATGGCAGTAGTTAGTGCAGACAACAAAGTGAGTATCCGGCCGGTGAAGGCGGGTTCGAAAGTGGGCACCATGTGGGTCATTGAAGACGGGGTGAACACAGGCGACCGCGTTGTTGCCGAAGGTGTTCAGAAGGTGAAAGAGGGGATGCTAGTTAATCCAAAGCCATATTCGCCGCCAGCGCAAGGGAAACCGTCCGTTTAGCATTTAGAGATCGCCATGTCCAAGTTCTTTATCAATCGACCTATCGTCGCCATGGTGATTTCAATCATCACCGTGATCGCAGGAGTCGTTTGCATCCTCGGATTGCCCACTGCTCTGTTTCCCAACATTGCTGACCCGCAGATCCAAGTAAAAGCCACTTACGTCGGAGCAGATGCGCAAACGGTGGGTCAGTCCGTAGCCACACCCATCGAGCAGCAGATGAGCGGCGTTAACGACATGAACTACATGTATTCGTTAAACGCGAACAACGGGCAAAGTCAGCTAACTATTGATTTTGATATCAAGTCGAACCCAGACACGGACCAGATCCTAGCCCAGATGCGAGAGGGACAAGCGGCGTCGCAACTTCCTACTGACGTAAACAACTACGGCGTCACGGTTCAGCCATCTACTCAGGCGCCGATGATGTTGTTCGACCTTTATTCTCCGAACGGCCAGTACTCGGCGGAGTTTCTTGCGAACTATGCGTATATCAATCTGAACTATGCGATGACGCGAGTTCCCGGCATCGCGAGCGTTCAGATCTTCGGCGCCGGGCAATACGCAATGCGGCTTTGGGTGAAGCCCGACCAGCTCGCGAAGCTGCAGATCACGGTTCCGGAGATCATTAACGCAGTGCAAACCCAGAACACGGTGAATCCGGCCGGCCAGGTGGGCGGAGAACCGGTACCGCAGGGACAGAAATTCACGTATGCAGTTCGCGCCCAGGGTCGGTTAGTGACCGAGGAGCAGTTCAGTGACATCGTCATCCGCGCCAAAGCTGATGGGTCAATCGTAAGGGTAAGAGACGTCGCGCGCGTACAGCTGGGCGCGCAAGTCTATAACATTCAGGGGCGGATGAATGGCAAGCCGTCCGCAATTATCGCGCTGTATCAAGCTCCTGGTTCCAATCTCGTGAATGCGGCGAAGGCCGCAAGGGCGCTGATGGCTGATGCGAAGAAGAGCTTTCCACCGGGTCTCGACTATGCTATTGCACTCGACACGTCTTTGCCAGTCACGGCGGGCATTCACGAGATTCTGAAAACCCTGCTTGAAGCGTTGGTGCTGGTCATCATTGTTGTCTACCTTTTCCTGCAAGGCTGGCGAGCCACCTTGATTCCCCTGCTGGCCGTACCTGTTTCGCTGATTGGAACGTTCGCGGTGTTTCCTGCGTTAGGGTTCTCAATCAATACGCTCTCGCTGTTCGGAATGGTGCTGGCTATCGGGTTGGTAGTAGATGACGCGATTGTAGTTACGGAAGCGGTGGAGCATCACATCGAACATGGTTTGTCCCCGAAAGACGCGGCCTTGAAGGCGATGGAGGAAGTTTCAGGGCCAGTCATTGGGATTGCGCTTGTCCTCTCGGCGGTATTTGTACCCACTGCTTTCATGCCCGGGATTACCGGGCGGCTGTACCAGCAATTCGCCGTGACCATCGCAGTCTCGGTGATTCTCTCTGCGTTCAACGCGCTCAGCCTTAGTCCCGCGCTGGCGGCCCTGCTGCTACGTCCGAAGAAAGAGTCCCGGGGTCCTCTGGGAGCATTCTTCCGCTGGTTCAACCGGGTTTTTGCGCGAACCACAGACGGATACGTCGGAGTGTGCAGGACACTCATTCACAAAGCCGCTTTCAGCATTGCGATTCTGGCTGGCTTTGTTTTTCTTGTTGTTACCGTTGGCAAAAAGGTTCCAGCGGGCTTCCTGCCGGACGAAGATCAGGGTTATCTCTTCGCTGTCGTACAGCTTCCGGAGGCTGCTTCCTTGCAACGCGCCTCGAGTACCGCACGGCGCCTGGAGGACATCGTTCTCAAAACTCCCGGTGTGGAGTACTGCACGACAGTGGTTGGCTTCAGCTTGTTAAGCGGTGTGCAAAATACATACAGCGCGTTTTTCTGGATTTCGTTTAAGGACTGGGATGTACGCAAAGCGCCAGACGAGCAATATGAGGCGATAAAGGCCCATCTGGCCGAGGCTTTCGGACAGGTGCCGGAAGGCGTTGCGATTTCCTTTGCGCCCCCTCCCATTCCCGGAATAGGCGCGGGCGGCCTGCAATTCATCCTGGAAGATCGCAGAAGCTCCGATCCGCAGGTTCTGGCCGCCAACTTGACCAAATTTATGGAGGCAGCGCGCAAGCGTCCCGAGATCGGAGTCATGTTTACGACGGCTCTGCTGTCAGTGCCCCAGATTTACCTCGATGTTGATCGCGACAAGGTCCTAAGCCAGGGCATACAGTTGAAAGACGTTTACGCCACGATCCAGGCCTTCATGGGAGGCGCGTTCATCAATTACTTCAATCGCTTCGGGCTGCAGTGGCAGGTGTATGTGCAGGCGGAGGGCGATTATCGCACCAGTGCAGAGAACGTAGGTCAGTTCTATGTCAAAAACAACAAGGGCGATATGGTCCCGCTCTCTACACTCACGAGAGTCGAGCGGCGCATGGGTCCCGAGTTTGTGATGCACTACAACCTGTACAATGCCGCGCAAATCGTCTGCGGGCCTGCGCGTGGCTATAGCGGCATGCAGGCAATGGATGCGCTCGAAAGCGTGTTCAGGGATACCATGCCCAGCGGAATGGGATTCGACTATATAGGGATGGCTTATCAGGTGCAACTCGCGCAAAAGGGCGTTCCACCAGGCGTAGTCTTTGGCCTCTCGATATTGTTCGTCTTTCTCGTGCTGTCGGCGATGTATGAGAGCTGGACGTTGCCGTTCAGTGTGCTCTTGAGCACTCCGATCGCGGTGTTTGGTGCTCTGGGGATGCTGTATCTCAGGCGTACAGGCAATCTTTCATTCGAAACGGACATCTATGCGCAGATCGGCCTGGTCATGCTGATCGGACTTGCTGCGAAGAATGCGATTCTGATCGTCGAGTTCGCGAAGGCCGGGTTTGACGAGGGTAAATCGTTATCGGAAGCCGCACTCGAAGGCGCCAGGTTGCGTTTAAGGCCGATTCTCATGACCTCCTTTGCATTCATACTCGGTTGCGTACCGCTTTGGAGAGCAGCCGGTTCGGGGGCGGTCTCGCGGCAGATCATGGGAACCACAGTGATCGGCGGGATGCTAGCGTCAAGCGGCATCGCTGTTTTCATCATTCCAGCGTTGTTCTATTTGGTCGAAAAAGTGAGCGGGGCGGAACGCGAGAAACCCGTGACCCAGAAGCAACCGCTGGTACCAACTGCGGCGAAATGAGAAGAGAGAGTCCAATGCGGAGCTCAAAGCAGTTTACGGCGCGCCGATTGGTTCGGGCGGCAGCGATGGTTATCTTGCCACTGTTTTTGTCGAGTTGTGCGGTCGGGCCTAACTATCAGCGCCCGAAGGTGAACACGCCGGCGGCGTACCGGGGCGCGGAGGGTCCGTCACAGCAGGCCTCGCTCGCGGATTTGGCATGGTGGGAGGTTTTCAAGGATGAGACACTCACCGGCCTCGTCAAGACAGCTCTGACGAATAACTATGACGTGGGGATTGCAGTAACGCGCGTGGAGCAGGAACGCGAGATGGTAGCCGAAGCGCGCGCGCAGTATTTCCCGGCTGTTGATTACAAAACACAACTGACGGCCGGCAGGAACCAGTTTCAGTTCAGTCCGAGTTCGGGCACAACGGACGTGACGGGATTCCTCGCAGCGCTGGCGAGCGCGAGCTGGGAGATCGATCTCTGGGGCAGAATCCGGAGACTGAACGAAGCGGCAAGGGCGCAGTACCTCTCGACGGACGAAGTCCGGCGCGGAGTGCTGCTGACTGTGATGAGCGACACATCGCAGGCGTACTTCCAGTACCTTGGGCTCCAGCTTCAGCTCGCGATTGCCCGAAACAATGCGCACGCATTTGGGGAATCCAGGAAGTTGTTTGAAGAGAAACTGCAGGGAGGGGTTGCTTCGCTGTTGCCGGTGTCCCGTGCAACCGCCGACGAAGCAGCAGCGGCGGCTCAGATTCCGGAACTCGAAAGGCAGATTGCAGTGACGGAGAATGAGATGAGCGTGCTGCTGGGTAAGAATCCCGGTCCGATCGAAACGAACGCGAATCTGCTTGGCGAAACTCTTCCTCCCGAAGTCCCTGCGGGGCTCCCGTCCGCGTTGCTGGAGCGTCGCCCGGATGTGCTGTCGGCGGAACAGACGGTGCATTACGCCAACGCGCAAATTGGGGTTGCAACCGCCGCGTTCTTCCCCCAGATTGGGCTGACTGCATTCGCCGGCAAAATCAGCAGTCCGTTGTCGGCTGCGACGGCTGGATTTACGAATGCCTGGAGCGCGGGCACAAACCTGTCAGGGCCGATTTTTGAAGGCGGCAGGCTGCGCGCACAAAAGCGGCAGGCAATCGCCGCATGGCGCCAAGCCACGCTTCAGTACCAACAATCCGCGCTCAGCGCGTTTCAAGATGTTTCGAATGCTCTTATTTCGCGCGAGAAATATGAAGGAATTCGCGTCGAGCAAGCGCGAGCGGTGGAGGCCCAGCAGACGGCCGTTCGAATTGCCCAGAAACGCTACTTGCAGGGATTGTCCAGCTACTACGAGGTGCTCGAGGCAGAGGAACAGCTCTATCCCAGGGAGCTGTCGCTGGCGCAGACGGAACTGAACCAGAGGCTGGTGATCGTGCAACTCTATAAGGCACTTGGCGGAGGCTGGAATCTGACCGACGCGCAGTGGACGGCCGCAAACACGCAAGCCGGCATTCAGAAGCGCTAGATCGGCGAGTCAATGCAGCTCTGAACTGCAATTACCTCGCTCATGGCTTCAGCCCGCTAATTTCGCATGCGAGCTGTGTGAACAAACTGATAGCTCTCTGATTGGGGCGGGGCCGAACTCCCCTTCGGATTTGCGGCTGAAAATAGGTCCTGACCGTCGCAAACCTGGCGGGCATCAGACCCGGTGATGTGCCTCATGCCTCGTCGGGGTGGGTTGAGCGGCGCTCAGGGAAGTGTTCTCGCGCGGCGACACAAATCAATGCGCTTCCGATAACTGTTCTGGTCAACGGCTACCCGTACATGTGAAAGTTTTCACAGCCGTCGCGATCTGCAGGTTGTACAGTTCGCCACCCTGCTGCTGATTCTCATGAACGCACAATCGTGAAGTCACAGGTTGCTAGATAGGCTTATCAGGTTTTGCGGAACTACACGAATGATGCCGCGGCGCGGGCTGTCCAAATCGGCTATGAGAAAAAATGCGACGGACACGATGAGCGGCAAAAAGAGAAATCGTGTCGGCTTTAGCTCACTTGGCTGCGCATGGTAACCGACGAGAACGTGAGCGCAGACGGCGATCATCAGCATCAGACACCATGCAGCCGTCGGAATTCGGTTCCAGAACGCCGCCTGGGCGTACCCTTGTGAGTTGAGCACATCGTTCATGCCCGAAACCGCAAGCGCGGTCACGGGTGTGGGCTGCGCTTTCGCGGCACTCTGAACGGTAGACCATAGATCGGACTGTAATTGCGTGATCGAGTTGTTGATCTGCTTAAGTCGAGGCGTATCGTGAGTTCCATAGAACAGAATCCGCTGATCCAAATAGTTTTTTAATAGATGCCTCACATTTGTCGCGTCGGGCGCGGGCAGCAGGCCCGCTCGAACGTATTCGGTACCGATCGCATTGGCTTCTTCCTCTTCGTAGCTCTTACGTTGGTCGTACCGTGAGACCGCCATTGAAAAACTGAATCCGAGAATAAGACCAAGCAGCGTCAGCGTCGCTGTAAGGATGACGCCCAGGTGTTCCCGTTCGCCCTCGCCCAAATGTCTACGGCTTCTAACGTAAGCGCCAGCGTACGCGGATAGCCACAGCGTAACAAGGCAGATCGCCAGGAGGGGAGCTGGAGTGATTGTCATTTAGTCCATTTGAACACTTGATGGCATTGTTTATGAAGTTGTCGAAGCCTGAGTTATTTTGGTGGATCCACGTCGGCCATGGCGGAAGCACTCTCGAAGGATGTTTCAGGAATAGTCCGGCTCGTGCCGCTTACGGCTGATTCAATTTGGCAACGTGTTTGACTATGGAACACCAAGTCAGTCCGATGCGCCGGCGCTAACTTGAAATTCCTCACGCGCCTCAGCCGCGTTCCCGAGCTTTCCGAGAACAACTCCGAGATCGTTATGCCCGTCGGCAAACTCCGCATCCAGCTGTATTGTGCTCTGTAGATGATCCAGGGCAGTTTCGTAGTCGCCGTTATCGTATGCTTTCCTGCCTTTGTTGTACTCTTTTAATGCCTGCTTTGGAATCTTGTGCCGTAGTTCCTGCAGCGAAACGCTCGCGCTATCCCGATTGTTGGAGTGCGAACGTCTGTTGTCGGTGGGCCAGTTGATCCGGGTTTGAGCGGCTTCGACGTCCAGAACATCGAAAGGATCTCGGAAGCGCGCGTACGATGCTTCCTGTCCATAAACTCCACTCTGTGCATAACCTCCGCTCTGTCCAGAAGAAGATCGCTGAGCGGGTCCGCCAGTTGATGCAAGAAACGTTAGGCCTAAGAGAAAAGCGAGCAGCTTCATTAATCTCTCCAGCGTGTTTTGTGGAACAGCCGTCCCGCAAGATGCTGTCCAGTGAACCTCTAATAGGGTGATGGCTGTCTGCTGTCTCGGACTCATTAGTTCGAATGCGATTGCATGTCAGACCGTGCCTAGACAAAGCCCGTGCCGCCAGCGTGCATGTGCTTCGATAGAGACTCAGGACGGCGGCGGGGAAATCAGTTTGTTACGGGTGCATTCAGTGTTTCAGGCGCTACTGTTTGAGAGGCACGCAAGGTGGCAACCTGAGCTGGTCCGGTCCGGCAATACGCTGCCTTCCGCACCTTCCGCTTCGCCGGTCGAATTCTATCGCAGGAGTAATTGTGAATATCTGTCCAATTCCGCCACACACCGAACCGGTTCGAACAAAGAATATGGCCGTTAATCTCGGCGGGCGTTTCAGAACCCACTAAGCGATCATCCGCACTGCAGGAGCGCCAAGCAGGCGGTTTGTCAGCACGAATTTTTTGACACTCGCCGGAACAGGAAAAGTTCTTCGGATATTTGCTACTGCGCTAGGGGGGTCGAAAGCATCCACGACGGCGCAGGCGGCTACAAAGAAGGTCTGCATCTCCGGCCGGTAGCGACTCAGTACTACCGCTAAGTTGTGGCCGTTCATATCTACATCGGCGAGCAGGATGTGGATCGGCCGGGTTTGGCTTATCACGACGTGCAGCGCCTCCGCTTCATTTCCAGCCTCGAGCACGATATACCCGTCGCTCTCGAGATTTGATACCAAGCGCGAACGAAGCTCGTCCCGCCCGGCTACAAGCACGGCCTGCAGCATTCCGGAAGAAGCAACCTGTTCGCATTGCTCAGAGCGCATTGAATCTAGAGAACCTTTTACTCCGGATGCCTCGGAAACACCGCATGGCAGCGCGGAGCGAAATGCGTCATTACGACGATGTTTGGATGGCGGACAGAAAGATGAGAGTGCCACTCTAACCTCGCTCACACCCTAGTCGGGGGCGCGAGTAAATTTTCCGGAAAAAATTTATTTTGGCGAGAATCCGTAACAGCTTCATCCTCCTCCGACTTGCAAAGTCGGTAAGCGGGCATACTCTGTCAGGACTCCTCTCGGGCCTACTTTGCCGGTGGATCCTCATGCGCGTGCCAGGATTGGAGTGCGCTTGGTTGTACGCCGTTGCCGGCGAGCCGCCACCAATCACGTCGGCATGAGCGCCCTGGATGTGGGCCGGAACTTGACTCGGCTCGAAGCCTGTGCCGAAGTTTCATCGTGAGAACAAATTCCGGAGATGCATGCGGAACACGCGGAGCGGCTCGGTCGGGTTACCGCCGGCTTTGCAAACCTGCTTCGATTTCTACCGCTGCGGAATCGCTAAGACGCCACCGTCGATAGGCTCCTGGGAGAGACAAAATCTAAGTGCGTCCAGCAGTGCGGAAATTGTGCTCGGGACTCGGATCGCCTGAAAGAACAGTCGCGCAAATCGCTGAGGCACGAATTGAAGTTTGCGCTTGGCCCAACTTCCACTAGGGCGAGTGGCCAACACTTGACCGATGCTCCCGGTATTCGCAAAAACCGAGTCGTCCAGCCCACCGGAGACGGCTCTTCCGGGATACCGGTAAACCAACAGGTGCGTAACTGATTCAAGCGCCTCAGCCGAACTGCAGCCGATCGGTCAAAGGCCCAAGCGGCGGAGTTGTCATTGGTGGTCAGTTACAACTTAGTAACAAGCGTTCGATACAGAAAGTCACAAATGCGTAAGCATCACGTGAACACCACTAGTCTTCCGTATCTGATATTTCTTTATATTTGCGAACTTTTCGAATGATTCGGCTGGCGCTGGCGACCCATTGAAAGGGCTGTGGGTTCTGGTTGTAAAACCGGATGTAATCGTGGATGGCTTTTATCAGATCACGGACGGTACAGAATGTCGCGCGGCGGATTCGTTTGCGTGTTATCTCGGCAAACCAGCGCTCGATCTGGTTGAGCCAAGAAGAGCTGGTCGGCGTGAAGTGCACGTGATAGCGCGACCTTGCCGCCAG
>JAFAUR010000971.1 GCA_019243205.1 Acidobacteriaceae bacterium
CTTAATGACGCGGCCAGGGTTTCCAGGGTACTGGCTTCTTTTACAGTTCACCTGATCGTAACCCCGATGTAACCAGCCTCTTGTAGCCTGAGTGAAGTTTTTCTACGGGGTGTCCTTCGGCACCGGCAAGGCCGAGTGGCCTCAATCAGATAGACATAAAAAAAGGAGAATATGAAGAGCGGAAGATTTTTTAAAGCTACCGCCTGCGCAGCCGCCATCAGTGTTCAGCTGATCTCGGCGCAAACGGTAAGCTCGATCCCGCCAAGCAGCCCTCCTGCGGGGTCAGCGAACACGGCCAGCTCCGACGAGCTACAGGCTCTTCGCGACCGGATTACGAAGCAGGAGGAGGCGATCAAGAAGCTGCAACAGTCGATGGAGGAGGAGCGTGCGCTCCTCGAAAAAGCGATGGCGAGACCGGCAGCACCTGCCGGCTCTACTACGGTGAACACTGTAAAGGTCAGCAACGGTTCTGCGGGGGATGCAGCGCAACCCGTTCAAATCGTCCCGGCAGTGAATGTAAGTCATCCGCATATCGCGTGGGGCCGACAGAATCTACAGTCGAAAGCGCCCTCGTCACTCTCGATTAGCATCGGTGACACGACGTTCACGCCACTCGGTTTCGTGGACGCCACGTTCTTCGGGCGCTCAACCAACGTGGGCAGCGGCATCGGAACCAATTTCGGCGGGATTCCGTTTAACAACACGTCGACAGCGCATCTTTCGGAGACGAATTTCAGTACTCAGAACTCGCGAATTGGTTTTCGCGTCGACTCATCAGTTTTGGGCGCGAAGGTGCTCGGCTACTTCGAGGCGGACTTCCTCGGGCAACCTGGGGGCAACATCTACGTGACCAGCAATGCGGATACATTCCGGATGCGTAACATTTTCGTAGACGTACAGAGGAACGGCCTTGAGATTCTGGGTGGACAAGACTGGAGTATGTTCACTCCAAACCGACGGGGGCTGTCGCCAATTCCATCTGACATCTTCTATACGCAGAACATGGATACGAACTACCAGGCGGGTCTTGTATGGTCCCGGCAGACCCAGTTCCGGTTTATTGGCCATCCGACCGAGAATCTGGCGTTTGGCGTTTCGTTGGAGAATCCGCAGCAGTACATCGGCGGTTCGGGCGGACTCAGCTCTACCGCGGTGACATTGCCTGCAAATCCGGCGATTGCAGCAGCCGGAGGGCAGTTCGACAACGGAAACACCACTTATGCGACTCCGAACCTGCACCCCGACATCATCTTCAAAGCGGCGTATGACGGCCACGTTGGAGCAAACGACAAAATCATGCACGTCGAAGCAGGCGCTCTGATCAGGAGCTTCAAGGACACCGTCGCGGTGGGAACTCCAACGAGCTATCGAAGCTCGTCGACGACGGCGGCGAGCGGTGAAGTGAACGCCAACCTGGAAGTGATTAAGAATTTCAGGATTATCGCGAACACCTTCTTCGGCAGCGGCGGAGGTAGATACGTGTTCGGTCTGGTGCCGGACGTGATTATCCGGCCGGATGGAACGATTTCGCCGATTCACACCTACTCGACGGTGGACGGCTTCGAACTAAACCTCACGAAGAACACCCTTTTGGATATGTACTATGGCGGCGTGTATGCGGGACGGAACGTGGCGATAGATACGAACGGGAGCCCCATCGGATACGGATTCCACGGTTCGAGCAACAGCAACAACCGTACGATCCAGGAAGGGACAATCGGAGTCACTCAGACCTTCTGGAAAAGTCCGAACTATGGAGCGTTGTCGCTCATCACGCAGTATTCGTATTTGACGCGGAATCCCTGGTCGGTCCTCACCGGGCAGCCCAAGGTGGCGAAGACGAATATGTACTGGGTCGACTTGCGTTATACGCTTCCTTAGATTTCAGGAGAACGTTTTCGGGATCGGGCTCCGGCTTTGCGGCTGGAGCCCTTTTTATTTCTGCTCAGGGCAACAGCGCAAACAGCCGGATCGATCGGGAAGGAGGGGCCCAAAACAAAAAGCCTCCGGAAACCCCGGAGGCGAAGGTTCTAAAAGGAGTCCCGCCGAAGCGGGACGGTTCCACTACTTCTTCTTCTTGGCTGGCGCCTTCTTCGAAGCGGCTTTCTTGCCAGCAGCTTTCTTAGTTGCGTTCTTCATCGAATGATTCTCCCTAACGTAAATTTGCAATCTATACAGATCGCAGTGTGATTCATATATAAGGTGGTTCAAAAGAGAAGTCAAGAAAAAAAATTGCAAAGGGCGGTCGCGGGGGTGTTGAAACGTAAATTGCTAATTTGTTTTACCGGTTTGAGCGCGCACGCACGTCATTCGAACTAGAATTCAGGAGCAGGATGGCGTGATGAAGAAATTGGAAGAACGGACGCTCCGGGTCTGGACGGCGGTGGCGATTCTGATTCTTCCCGCTTGCGGACGGAAACATCACGTGGCGCGCTCGCCCTATCCGCCTCCCCGTCCCGCGGCGGTGCAAGAGGGCACAAGGAACAAACCTCTCGCGGCGGCGGTCGGTTATACGGAGACGGGTATGGCGAGTTGGTACGGAATTCCGTACCACGGGAGACCTGCTGCCGACGGCGAGATCTATGACATGGAGACACTTGTTGCGGCACACCGCCTGATGCCGTTCAACACTTGGCTGCGCGTGACGAACCTCACGAACGGGAAGAGGGTGGACGTGCGAGTGATTGATCGCGGGCCATTTGTGGACGGGCGCATCATTGATCTTTCAAAGGCGGCAGCGCGTCAGATCGATTTACTGGGACCGGGGGTCGGGCAAGTGAAGCTCGAGGTCATCGCTGCCCCGCCCGACATTCCTTCGAACGATGTATACGCGGTACAAGTAGGTGCATTTTCAATCTATGCAAACGCGGAACGAGCGCGAGCAACCTACGCCGCGAAATACGGAGCGGCACAAATCGCCGTAAAGCAAGGGAATGCGCCGCTCTGGCGAGTACTTGTGGGGCACGAACGATCGGTTGATGCGGCACAGGAACTCGCGAGCCGCATCAAGGCCGACTCGAACCTGGAGACGTTTGTGGTGCGGATGGATCAGACGCAACCACCCGCGCCCGCTAGCGCTCCCGCATCCGAATAGAAAGTAAGAACGAGAGAGTTTTTCGTATCCCGCCACTACTTTCGAGTAGTACTCCTACGCTGAGACGCACGACCTTGCTAGCTAGAACAGCCCGAGATAGTTCTCCATTGTCGAGCCTGGTGGGGAATTCTCCACAGATGAGACACGTGCACCGGATGGTTGCCCGGGTGGGTAAATCGCGATTCCCTGTCCTGATTCTGGGAGAGACGGGAACGGGCAAAGAAGTTGTGGCGCGAGCGATACACGACATCGAGGCGCGCGGTCCGTTCGTCGTCGTGGACTGTTCCTCAATTGCGGGTCCGCTGATGGAAAGCGAGCTTTTTGGTTACGCGAAGGGCGCATTTACGGGAGCACACAACCAGAAGCTCGGACTACTCGATGCGGCGAACGGCGGAACCGCGTTCTTCGACGAGATTGGGGAACTGCCAGTCGAGCTGCAGGTAAAGCTGTTGCGGGCGTTGCAGGAGAAAGAGTTTCGCGCGGTCGGAGGATTGTCGCAGCGTAGCTCGAATTTCCGGGTCATCGCGGCGACAAATCGGAACTTAGCTCTGGAGGTACAAGAGAAGCGCTTCCGCCAGGATCTTTATTTCCGCCTGAATGTCATGCGCGTACGAATTCCGCCGCTCAGGGAGCGGAAGGAAGACATACCGGCACTGGTGTTCCACTTCGTCGAGCGCTATGGGAACGGGCATCACTTCAGCACCGACGTAATCGATGCCTTCAGGCAATATGACTGGCCCGGCAATGTCCGTGAGCTCGAGCATGCCGTTCAACAGATGCTAGCCATGAATTCGGGGCCGCAGGTTGGTTCTGGAGACCTGCCTTCGCAACTCATACATTCCGGGTACGAACGCCAACTGCAGGGCGAGATCCTTGGGGGACAGCCAAGAACCGCTGTTTCGCCGAGCCCTACTCCTTCACCTACGCCTGAGATGCGGGCGAGCGGCATACTTCCCTTGGCAGAGGTAGAACGCCTGGCGATCTTGCATGCGCTCGAACACACCAAGGGAGACCGGACACTCGCGGCAATGATGCTCGGCATTGGTCGAACGACGCTTTACCGCAAATTAAAGGAGTACGGCCTGTAAGATTGGGATCGTGCGAATCGCGCTCGATGCCACTTACAGCATTAGTCCTCAACCCTCAGGCATCGCGATCTACTCGCGGGAGTTGATGGAGGGATTGGATCTGCTGTACCCGGGCGACGAGTACATCCGTTGTTTCCGCCCGAAGCAGTTTGTGAAAGCAACGGTAGCGGGCGATGCAAATGTTCGGAGGCGGGTCCTGCTGCCCCGCGTGAAGACGTTCCGGGCGGATGTGTTCCATGCATTGAACCAGAGAGCGGATGCGCGACTGGCGAAGCGAGTGGTGTCGACATTCCACGATCTTTTCGTGATGACCAGCAGTTACTCGACCCCGGACTTCCGTCAGCGATTCACGCGCCAGGCTCGGATTGCGGCTTCTAATTCCGACCTGATCATTGCAGTGTCGCGCTTCACGGCTGACCAACTAATGTCGCTCCTAGGAGTGGAAGCGCCGAGAATTCGTATTGTTCCGCATGGCGTATATGTTCCTCAATCCGTCGCCATGCAGAAACGGGAACAGATGATCTTGTTCGTGGGCGCTCTGCAAGTTCGAAAGAACATCGCGAATCTAGTGAGAGCGTTCGAGAATGCGAGCCTCCGCGGTTGGCGTCTCGTGCTCGCGGGCGCGCCAAATGGTTTTGGAGCTGAAGAGATCCTCAATCGCATCGGGAGGAGTCCGGCTCGGGATCAGATTGAAATCACCGGATACCTATCAGCCGAGAAGTTGGAGAACCTCTACCGCCGGGCGAGCACCTTTGCTTTTCCGTCACTTGATGAGGGTTTCGGAATACCGGTTCTTGAGGCTATGGCGCATGGGGTTCCGGTAATGACATCCAATCGGTCCGGAACCGCAGAGGTGGCCGGCGACGCGGCGCTTTTGGTCAATCCTGAAAATATAGAGGAGATGTGCGATGCGCTAAAACGCCTCACGGCTGATTCCGATTTGAGGGAAGATCTCAGCAGAAAGGGTTTGGTCCAGGCACGCAGCTATCCTTGGGAACGCACAATTCGGGAGACTTACAAAGTCTATGAAGAACTAGCGAGATAGTAGCTGGCGGGAGGGGCCGTTAGCGGCCTTCTTCTTCGATGGAAATTTTCAAAGCGCGGAGGAATTTCTGGTCCTGAGTGGTAAGAGTAATCTTGCCTGTGGACTCGAGGTGTACAGGCTCTGCGTTTGAATCGTCGCCTTCGTGTTCAGACTCGGCATCGGCTTCACGTTTGTTGAACCCGATTGTCGCTTCGAGCACCAGGAACACATCGTAACCCGCTCTTTTAATCTCGCCTATCGCGCCTGCGATGCGGTCGGAATCGGAAAGGGATTCATTGATCGCGTTGCCAAGTTCCTGCATCAGCTCCTTTAATCGATCGTCCAAAATTTCACCTTTCTCGGGTACCTTCAGGTTATCACCGACGGCCGAACCTAGCAGAGGAAACGAAAACTGCATCCAGTAGGTTATCTGCACCTTCACGTTAGAAGTGTTCGGAGGGCCATATCCCTTGCTAATTATTTGACGCGCGAACGGTTAGGATTTGTTCGTTACATCGGAATTCAGCTAGTCCGAGATGTTCGAAATCGGAACAGTACTGGAGAAACCGCTAAGTTTCCGAGTTCTTCTGCTCGTACGGCTTGGTGGAATACCGAGCCGCCTCCTCCTGAGCACCGGCTGTATTATCGTGCGTCCGGATAGCCAGCTTATATTCATTGACGGCGCGATCGCGCTGACCGGTGACATCAAAGATCTTCCCCAAATTTACGTGGGACCAAACTTCCGTCCACTTAGGATCAAGATCGCCGTTTATGGCAGCGCGGAACTCGTTCGCTGCCTGCTGGAAATTATTCTGTTTAAAAAATAATTCGCCGATCCGGTAGTGGGCGAGCGAGCTCATCTTATTCACCTCGAGAGCTTTCTCGTACTCACGCAGGGCGTTCTGATAATCGTTGATTTCGACAAACTGTTCGCCTCGACGGATGGCGACCGCGATCTGCATGCTTGGATCGAGCCGGAGCAGGACATGATTCGGATCGAGCGTGAGTTTACGCGGTTTACCGAAAGTATCGACGCTAAATTCTGAAGAAGTCCCGGTGACTTCGATCTTTTTGTCTTCCGGGTTTCCTTCCGTTTCGATACGAAGATCGACCGGCATACGGAACGTGTCGAGATCCTGGTTGACCTTACCTACTACGCGGAAGCCTTTTTGAGTGCGGAAAACGGTGTACTCCAGCTTGAACTCGGGAGAACCGCTCGATTCGAGCCACTGGATGAAGAAGTAGCGCAGGTCCTCATTTGCGACCTGTTCCATTACTTTTCGAAATTCCTCGCTGTTGACGGACTGCCAACTGTACTTGTCCAGGAACAGATGCAGACCCTGTTTGAACTTCTCATCGCCGACCACATTCCGAAGCATGTTCAGAACGGCGGCGCCCTTAGCAGAAGTGACGGCCCAATACTCGGGCGAGTAATCTTCTAAGCGCGAAGATTGCAGCACAGGAGGATCTTTGACTGTGAGGGCCTCGACATATGTAGCCTTCAAATCATTGTCCATTCCACCAGGACCCGCCGTGTGTTCGAGGTACAAGAGTTCCGAATAGCGCGCCGGTCCGTTAACAAGCCACAGGTGGTTTCGATTAGCGGCTGAAACCAGAGTGCCCCACCACTGGCGAGAAAGCTGATTCGCGAGAATTCGGACATTTACCTTGCGGGTGATACTCCCGGGAGAAAGGAATAGGATGCCGGGAGCCGAGTAACCGTTTACGGCGCCTGCTTCAGTTTCTACCAGGGTGAGGTTGGCTTGGGGGGCAAGCCCATACTCCGCTGTGAGGAAGGTCATGATCTTCCCGACTTCCTCACCGTAGGCCTGGGCGCTTGCAGCTTCCGAATCGCGGAAAAACAGGGTGGATGTGATTCCCTGGGCTGAAACGCGAGTGCCTCCGCCTTTCACCAGAGCAATGCTGCCCGGGAAGCTGGCTTTTTCGTAGTGGAAAGAATAGAGCCTTCGACCGTTGCTGGCGATGTCCGTTTTTTCGTCTCCGCTGGCGATGACCTGGTAATCAGCGGGAGTTGTAATATGCAGATCCGCGGCAAACCGGTTGCTGGTGTAGCCGCTTACGGGAAACCATCGCGCCGGGTACAGGAGATAGCCGAAGTCCGGATGCAGCGCGGCGAATTTGATGCCTGAAATAGGCGACTCTTCGTCGCCGGTTATTTTGCCGCTGTAAGCGAGCGTGATTTGAACAGCCTGGCTCTTGGGGAGGCTCGCAGGAAAGAAGACCTTGACCGTAAAGTCGTTAGTGTTGCGAGCCATCTGAAGGCTTTGACCTCGCGAGTCAAGCGCCTTGGTGACCGTCAGGGCGTTGTTGAGTTCGAACGTGGCGTCGTTGACGGCGTCGAGCGCCATAAACTCGATTTTGGCTGTCGCAATAATCGACTGCGTGCGCGGGTTGACTTCAGCATCGATTGTGTACTTCTGAACGTCAATTCGTCCCGGCTTTTCCTGTGCCCATAAGGTGGAAACGAACGCAAGCAGGAGCGGGGCGAAAAACAGACCGCGCGGCATTAATTCATTTTCTCCCGAACAAGTTCATGCGCTTCTGGACAGATGTTGTATTTAATCTGACAGGTCTCAATAAAAACGTCAGCCGCTCGTTTGAGCGGATCGCCTTCACGGGTCAGCGCAGAACGCACGCGGGCGAGATCGGCCCGCATTCGGTCGGCGAGTTTTTCGTTCGTCAGTAGCTGAGCGGCTTCGTCTGCAATTCGCTCGGAGGTCATATCGTTTTGGATCAACTCGGGGACAATCCGCCGTTCGGCAATGAGGTTCACCATGGAGAGAAAAGGCACTTTTACGAGTCGACGTCCAGCCCACCAACTCAGCGGGTTGACACGGTAGAACGTGACCATAGGGGTCCCGAGGACCGCAGCCTCCACCGTCACGGTTCCGCTAGCAGCGAGAGCCAGGTCGGAGTGTGCAATAGAATCCCAGGTGTCACTTTCTATTATTTGGATGGATAGCGAGTTCGTGCGTTCCCGAAATGTTGAAAGAGCCTCACGAGACCGGAACCCGCCAGGAGTGGCAAGGATCACAGATAAGTGAAACCGGGAACGCAGCAATCGGACCGCGTCGAGGAGTATTGGGACATGGCGAGCGATTTCGCCGCCGCGACTTCCGGGCAAGAGGACGATGAGTTTTCTGTCGCGTGGGAGGTGGTGCCGTTCGAGGAACGCATCACGGCTCGAGCTCTTGCGAACCAGGAAGGCGAGTGGATGACCTATATAGGTTGCGTCCACGCCGCGTTCGCGAAACCATCGTTCCTCGAACGGGAAAAGGCAGAAGAGTTTGTCAACAAGACGCGCGATACATTTTACGCGGCCCTGACGCCAGGCCCAGACTTGGGGAGCAACGAGATAGAAGATCGGGATGTTGCGGCGTTTCAGCTGACGGGCAAGCCGCAGATGAAAATCGGGACTGTCCGTCAGGAGTGCGGCTGCCGGAAGGTTGCGATCGGAGTAGCTGAGGAGCTTACGATATTCGCGATAAATGCGTGGCAAATGTCCGACGACTTCGGCAAGGCCGACTACCGCGATACTAGCGGAATCGATAACCGGATGAACGCCCTCGGCTTTCAGCTTGGGCCCAGCGCAGCCGTAAAAGCGGGCGGTAGGATAGGCTTGGCCAAGATACCTAACCACTCCCGAGGCATAAAGATCACCGGATGCCTCACCCGCGGAAACCAGAAACTGCACTTGTTTTCATCGAGTTTAGCAAGCTGCGGCAGCGGGACGCGTGTAGGGCGGGGTCTCTGTGGGCCTTCGTCTAGAAGAAGTCGTTCACGCCGGCCGCTGTTTTCGCAGGCGCCTTAGCTGCTTCGATTCGCCAACCAAATTCCAGTAACGGTCTCGAGGCGATGATAAAGCTCACGATTTCGTTCACACAGGAAGGCCCAGTGTAGTCAGCCGGCTGAAGACGGCGGCTCACGACGAATGACGTGAGTTTCAACCAGCGAGCCAGCGGAGAATCGGAGTAGTTTGCGAAGCCTCTGGGCATCGCAGATAAAACGTATTCGGAGGAGAAATCAAGCCCTCCTTTCACCAGGGTGCGATGCATTTTGTCGAATCCTGAAGAGTCTTGGATTATCTTTTCGCGCCAGGCTAACAGGGTCGAGCGTTCCGGTTCCCAAAAACCGCTAGCGACGAATGACTCATCCGGAGAGATATGCAGGTAGACACCACCCCAACTCGTTTCGTTGAAGGAGCGGCGCAGTTCGGCGCTGACGTGAGTCTTAAATGGACGCTTATCCTTGCTGAAACGGATGTCGCGGTAGACACGCATAACGGGCTTTTTGTCTTTCGCGAATAGAGGGAAGCTGCGAGCGCGGCATTCAACCGCGACCGCCAGGATGATTTGCTTCATCGGCTCTTCCACAAATTTTTCGTAGTCGTCCTTGCGTTCGCGGAACCACTCGCGATCATTGTTTTGTTTCAAGGCCCGCAGGAACCGGACACCTTCCTGGGGGAACCAAGGAGTTTCGAGCGCGGGCTGGCGGCGAACTGCCATAGAAAGAGGATAGATCGACCCGGTTTGCGACGAACGGAGAGAGTGGCGTATCGGATAAGCATCCCGTCTGTCCCGAATTCAACGTTTGACCGCTCTGCTAGAATCGAGGTCGAAAAAGTCGAGATGTCCACCTTACGAGAGCCGAGTCCGACAAACCCGGCGGGCTCTGCCCTGACCAGGGTCAGTGTCGGGCAATTTGCGGAGCGGTTCAAGAGTGAAGTCATTCCGCTGAGCAACACGTTTGGCTATTTCTGCGCTTCAGTTCCGATGAGCGAAGAAGTAGTGAAAGAGTATTTGGAAGAGCCGATTGCCGCGCTTCCTCCATCGCTGACGGCGATGTTGCCTCGGATTTCCATTCTGCTTGTCCCGTATCTAGAGCGATGCGCAGAGCGCGGTTCGCGTACCAGGCGAAAAACACGCGCCGGGTCGACGGTGGAAAAAGTAGGAGATTTCGTCGTAGCAGAGCGACCCGTAGACGATCGTCAGTCGTGGGCATCGCAGGTCAGCTTTGAAAACGAAACTGTGCTGGTGTTTGCTCTGAAGGAGCAAGACGTCGCCGAATATCACTACCGGCTTTACCGGCGATTAGCGGCACTCGTTGCCGATACGTGGTCGACGCAAGCGGCTGGAGGCTACAAAGCGACGATCAGGGAAGAGCTGGCGGCCAGCGTACACGGCGAAGTCGATGACGAAAGCTGGCAGGCGAAGCAGAATCTCCTGCGCCGGCAAGCTAATGTCAATCGAGATAGCCCGCTGTTCAGCGATTATTTGCGGCAATCCTTCATCGACACACTCACCTTGTATCTGCATGGCATCTGCTGCGACATCGATGTCGAAACCGGGCCAAGGCAACTGCCAAGCCGGTATCTGCGAAAGCGCTTGAACCTGTTGAAGACTTTGTATCCGCCACCTCCGGGATATGCGGTTTTCCCGGAAGATCACGAGCAGGCGAAGAACAACGAACCCGGTTCGACTACGCAGTTAAGCAAGCCCTGACAGACAAAGTTTCAAGATTTGAATAGCACCCGCTTTACCGCTGGCGCCGATTTCGTTCGGCGGACCGACGCAACTTGGACAACCGGCCTCGCAGGAGCAGGCAGTCGCGAGGTCGAGAGCGGCACTTAGAAGTTCGCGGCGGCGGCGGAAGAGAGGATCGCTTTGACCGATGCCGCCAGGGTAGTTGTCGTAAAGAACGATATCGGGCTCGAAGGCTGTCTGTTTCGTCGCGGAGTCATCAAGCACTGCCACAGCGATGTCACGCGGATCGCTTAAGAGCAAAACGGTCGCTACGGTCTGGAGCACATTCCCGCAGGCGCGGAGAGAATCCTGCAGGTCGGCTGCCGTGTAACCTTCGAAGTCCGTGAAGAAGGCGGTCGAGAAATGGAGCCACATCGCGGTGGTGTGCATTTCCTGTTCGGGTAAAGAGAGAAGCCCGGCGCCTATGTTCTCGAGCGTATAGAACTTGATCTTCTTGAAGCCGACGATTTGTCGTTTGACGCGCACCTCGCCGTGCGCCGCGCATGCTTCCGGGTGAGCAGCTGCGGTAGCACCATCGAAGTGCGCGAGCTCGCTGACTTGCGTGTAGACGATCGCGTCGGTGAAGTAGTCGGAATCTACCTGGCGAACGAATGCTTTGCGGCCATCGTAGTCGAGCTTTTCCACCTGAAACTGGCGAGCATCGTGGAGATAGATTGCCTTCTCGTGCAAAGTGGTGAGAGCGGACGGGAAATCGACTTCGCCGATGATTCGGTGATCATCCGTAAGATCAACAACGAGGAAGTTGTCACTGGTGACAGCACGAAGGCTGACGCTATCAGATGGATAGCTGTCGCTCACCCAGTGCCAGCAGTCTCCTGAGTGATGCAGGAGCCGCAGGTCTTCGGCCAGATAGGCACATAGCCGGCTGATATCGTGCTTGCCGAATTGTTCACTATCCTTGATCGGCAGTTCGAACGCCGCGCACTTGAGATGGTTGAGAAAGATCTCGAGATTGTCCGGATTGATGTGTGCTTCTTCCGGGGACGTCCCGAAGAAGTAGTCCGGATGCTCGACGATGTACTGGTCGAGCGGAGCGCTGGAAGCAACCAAGACCGCTATGGACGGCGATTGGCGGCGGCCGGCGCGACCCGCACGCTGCCATGTGGAGGCGATGTTGCCGGGATATCCGGCGAGTACAACCGTGTCGAGGGATCCGATGTCGACGCCGAGTTCGAGAGCGTTGGTAGCGATAACGGCGCGGATCTCGCCATCGCGAAGCCCGCTTTCGACGCGGCGGCGTTCTTTGGGGAGATAGCCGCCGCGATAGCCGCGAACGGCCTCGTGGGAGAACGGAAGCTGGGCGCAGGCGTCCTTCAGGTATGTCGTGAGAATTTCGGTTGCCAGGCGATTATTTGTAAATACGAGTGTCTGTTGTTTCTGACGAATGAACTCGAGAGCGATGCGGCGGGTTTCGTGAAGATAGCTTCGGCGGATTCCGAGCTGGCGGTTCACCACGGGCGGATTGTAAAAGATGAAATGGCGATCGCCGGAGGGAGCGCCGTTATCGTCAACAAGTTCGAAGGGCTGTTCGGTAATCGCCTCGGCTAAAGCCTTCGGATTTGCGATCGTCGCCGAACAAGAAATGAACTGAGGCTTGGAACCATAGAACTCGCAAATGCGTTTGAGACGTCGGATGATGTTGGCGAGATGGCTGCCGTAGACTCCTCGGTAGAAGTGCAGCTCATCGATAACGAAGTAGCGAACATTTTCGAAGAGCTTGACCCATTTCGTGTGGTGAGGAAGGATCCCGGTGTGAAGCATGTCGGGATTCGTCAACACGACATTCGCGCGATCGCGAATACTGCGACGAGCATCGGAAGGCGTGTCTCCGTCGTATGTGTGGCAGGTGAAGTTGCCGCCGACAGAATCGGTTAGCCGCTGGAGTTCGAGGCGCTGATCTTCGGCGAGCGCTTTGGTGGGAAACAAGAACAGTGCGCGCGCGCTCGGGTCGACGAGCATGCTGTTTACTACCGGAAGGTTGTAGCAGAGCGTTTTTCCACTTGCTGTGGGCGTGACTACAACCGTGTTTCGTCCCGCGAGGGAATGTTCGACCGCCGAAGCCTGGTGGGTGTAAAGTTGGTCGATGCCGCGGCTTTGAAGGGCCGCGCGAATGGCAGGATTGAGGTTTGAAGGGAACGGACCAAACCGGGCGGGGCGCGCAGGCTGATAGCGGACCGCGCGAACCGGAGAACCGTCGGCTTGCATGGATTCTGTAAAACGGGCCGCTAGTGCGGCAACGCCGGACTGAGGGGCAATTGCGAACGATTCGACGTCAGGCAAGGTATCGCCGAAGTTGAGAGCGAGGTTCATCGATTCGCCTTTGTTTCACCGTAGCCCAGTTTTGGCCGGAGAACAAGAGACACAGGAAATGTTCTATTTGAGGCCGGCGAGTTTTTTGACCATTTCGAAGGTATCGCTCTCGGCGGCGCTCTTGTCCGGGCGATAGCGCTTTACGCGGGCAAAACGCAAGGCGAGACCGCTCTTGTAGCGCGGGCTGACCTGAATTTCATTGAACGCAATTTCAGCCACGATTTTGGGTTCAACATAGACGGTGTAGCTGTCGCGCGCGACTTCGATTTTCAAGAATTGTTCGGTTTGCCAACGGAGCATTTCATCAGTAAGTCCTTTGAAGGTTTTCCCGAGCATGGCAAAACCTCCTTTTTCGGTGTCACGAGCGCCCAGGTGCAAATTGCTGAGCCAGCCGTGGCGGCGGCCATTGCCCCACTCAGCCGCGAGGATGACGAGATCGAGTGTGTGGGCGCGCTTGATCTTGAGCCAGCTTTGGCCGCGGGCTCCGGCAACATAACCAGCATCCAGGGCTTTCGCCATGATGCCTTCGTGCCCGCGATCGAGCGCGGAACGCAAAAAATCTTCGGCCTCGTCCGGCCTTGCGGTGACAACATGCGGCACAAGTGATTCCTGCGGAGCAAGCCGGGTCAACTCGGCAAAACGCGCACGCTGTGGTTCATTGATGAGCGGCCCGTTTACGTACAGCAGGTCAAACCAGAACGGCGTGACCGGCAGCTCGGCGCGAAGGCGATCGACATCGAGCTTACGGCCAAAGCGCCGCATGGTGACTTGAAACGGATGCGGCCGGCCCTCACGCGTGAGGCTGAGAACTTCGCCGTCCAGAATCAGATCTCGCGCGGGGAGTGCGCGCACCCCTTCGACTACCTCGGGAACCGCCGCGGACACGTCGTTCATCTGTCGGGAAAAGACGGCGATCTGATCGCCCGATTTGTGCACCTGAACTCTGGCGCCATCGAATTTGTATTCAAGGGCCGCTTCGCCGAGCTCGCCGACGGCCTGCGCTACGTCGTCTGCCGTTTGAGCCAGCATGGGCTGAACCGGGCAAAAGAGCTGGATTTCGAATTGGGCCAGACCGGCTTCTCCGGATTCGAGGACCGCGCGTGCGATCGCGGGCGCGCCGCCGCCGGTCATGGCAGCACGGCGGACGCGGTCTACGGGAATGTTTGTCGCATCCGCTAAAGCGTCGAGGACCAGACTTTCGAGGGCGCCTTGCCGGAGCTCACCAATGACCAACCTTTTCAGGAAATTCTGCTCTTCAGGAGTTGCTCGTGCGAGCAGACGGCCAAGAAGCTCGCGGCGGTTGCGTTCTGAGCCCGGACCTGAGATCGCGGCGAGTTGCGACAGGAAATGATCGACTTCGAGAATCTGCAGCGTGGGTGCCGAGGCCGGCGGCGCGGAGGTGTCGCGCAAGGCAACGTAACCAATGCCGATCCGTCCCTGACGGGTCGACCCTGAAAGGAACGCAACCGCAATGTCGGCTTCTTCCGGAGCGAGTTGACGGAAAAGACTCGAGAGCAAGGCTGTCTTCTCGAGACGTTTGCTGGTTGCGGAGATCCGGTTGGAAGTTTCGACCAGGTTAGCGAACAACATGTTTCGGCGAGAGGCTTTCGTGACCGCGCGCGCTGACTGGCTCCGTTCGCTTGATTTCGCCATCGACGACCATGGCGGCGTAATCGAAATTGTTCACTGTGGGGCAGACGTGCCGTGGAAGCAAGTATAGGTGCTCACCGAGCGCGGGCAGATGGCTCCCGGTGATCGGCAGATGCTCTTCGCTTGGCTTGCCTGGTTGGAGGTCGGGATGGTCGAGCAGGGCACAGGTGGGAACGCCTGCATCCGCGGAAACGCTTTTGTGACCGGCGTCACAGGTGATGGTGTTCGTAGAGGGATGGCTGACGACGGTGGAAAGGACTAAAGCGGCGGGAGCGTAGCCATACTGAGGAAGCTGCTCCAGGCTGGTCAGATCGTTGTAGACGACCGTTCCGGGCGAGATGCGATGAATGAAGCTGGGGCCGGCGAACGGTTCGTACGACATCGCGAAGGGCGCTGCGGGCGTTCCCGATGTGATGACTTCGGCGACGTTCAGGTTTTTGCGTTCGAGTGTATCGATAAGTTCGAGCAACCGGTCGTATCCAGCGTGAGCGGCACGCTCGCGATCGTCGGCAGGAATTCCGGCCATGTGGCCATCGTAAAAGTGAAGCCCACGAAACTGATCGCCGAGGTGCTGGGCGAGGCCGATGATTTCGCGGGTGCGGTTCGCGTCGATGCCGGTTCGATTCATGCCGGAGTTGATGTCGATAAAAGCGTCGACTGCGGAGCCGGCCCAGGGCTCGGCCTGCTGGCGAGACTCGATGAGAACAGAAATTCTGGTATCGGGAAATTCGTTCGCAATGTCGAGGACGCGCGCCGCATTCGCGCCCATCACGGGATACGCGAGCAGCACGTCAGGAGCACCGGCCTGACAGCCAACGAGCAGCTCGAGCGTAGTAGAGCACTTGAAATTGTGAATGCCGCGCCCGATCATCAGACGGATAACGGAAGCAATTTTGGCGGTTTTGGTGTGGGGCCGCCAGCGTTCCGGATCACCGCCAATGAGCTTCAGGGTTGCAGTGACATTCGCGTCAACCACCTCGGGGTAAATCAAAAGCGCGGGTGTCAGGAGATCGTCAGGGTTTCGAAGTTTGTAGGAATCAACAGGCGGGAGCACGAGCATTCATTTTGCCAGATGAAAGTATCGCAGCACCCGTTGCGTCCACTGATCATGAATGATGTACAAGTGTATACAGGCGCGGCGCTGGCGGGCGCAATGTCCGGAATGCGCTCATTGTCGTCTCCGGCGCTCATCAGCCATCTGACACATTCCGGCGCTTTACCAGTCAATTCGAAGCTGAATTTCCTGGCGAGACATTCGGGAACGGCGACCACAACGGCGGTGCTGGCGGCAGGTGAGTTTATTGCGGATAAATTGCCGTTCATTCCCAAGCGGACCACGGCTGGGCCGCTTGCCGGTCGAGCCATTTTCGGGGCATTGACGGGCGCGCTGGTAGCAGGTGGGAAGAAACGGTCGTGGTGGCTGGGCGCTGCGGTGGGAACACTTGGTGCAATTGGCGCCACTTACGCGGCGTATCACTTGCGACGGACAGCTGCCGAGAAACTGCATTTACCCGATTTCGCGCTGGGCCTTGCGGAAGACGGGCTAGTGGCGGGAACGGGAGTGTTGCTTACGTCCATGCTCCGCGACAGCGAAGCTGCCTGACGCAGAACGGAGCGGACATGAATACGATATCCGCTCTGGCAGGAATCCTTCTTTTCGCATCCGTAGTCAGCGACGCGTTCGAGGTGATGCTGCTGCCGCGGCGTGTGCGGCGACAGATCATGCCGGTACGGCTGGTTTTCCAAGTGAGCTGGTCGTGCTGGTCCGCAATCGCCGTTCGCATCAAACTCGGGAAGCGCCGCGATGGATTTCTCAGTTTGTACGGACCGCTGTCGATGGTGCTTTTGCTTATGCTTTGGGCCTTGGGACTGGTGGTCAGCTTTGCGCTTATTCAATGGGGCATCCGGCAATCTCCCGGTGAATCGTTCCTCGCGACACTCTATTTCAGCGGCGGTAGTTTTTTTACCGTCGGCTATGGCGATGTGCTTCACTTGACGCATCTGGGCAAAGGTCTCGCTGTGCTCGAAGCGGGAACAGGTCTGGCCTTCATCGCAGTGACCATCGGTTATCTTCCGGTGCTGTATCAGCTTTTCTCCCGGCGGGAAGCGCGGATCATTCAATTGGACGCGCGCGCCGGATCGCCACCGACCGCAGCAGCGCTGCTCTCACGGCATAGTGAATCGGAGGCGATGGATGAAGTCGCCGATTTATTGAAAGATTGGGAGCAGTGGTGCGCGGAGATCGTGGAGAGCCAT
>JAFAUR010000382.1 GCA_019243205.1 Acidobacteriaceae bacterium
GATGATAGTTCGGGCATCGACGGTGTCCACCTGCACGACGCGCGCGATGTCCCTGACCGGTAGAGGGTTCAGGAGGATCGCGTTCACAACCGTGAAGATGGTGGTATTGGCGCCGATGCCGAGCGCAAGCGAGAGCACGGCTACTGCACTGAATGCCCAATTCTTGACGAGCATGCGAACGGCGTAGCGAATGTCTTGCCAGAGAGTTTCCATGATTTCTATTGAGGCGTATCCAGAGGGTGCTGCGATTTCTCAAAGAATTCGTTCTGCAGCCTCATGCTGACGTTGTCGCTCTTGATCGCCCGCAGCGCGTTACTTACGGAAGCGGTCCACGACTGCATGTCGAACTCACCCAATTCTTTGTTCGCTGCGGCGCCATTTCCGGCATAGTGGTCCGGAAACTTCGCATACCACCAAATGCCCGTGTACACGCCCTCTGGAAGGTCCAGGCGGTTGCGATCTTCTCCTGATTCCTGGTTTGCCCTATCCAAGTGAACCAGATCAGGACGCGAGCCAAGAGTGTTTGAGGTCTCCGATTCACCGGCGTGCATATCCGGGTTCGAATGCAAAGGCGGCCTGCTCGCCGAATATCTCGGAGAAAGCAGAGCATACACAACATAGTCGTGCCGCTTTGCGAGTTGAGACTGCGCGAAATACGGCAGCAGATTGTTGTTGCCTCCGTGACCGTTCACGATGAGGATCTTCTTGCAACCGTTTCGGGCCATTTCGTCCGTGGTTTCCTGCAGCAATTGCAACTGCAATGCCGCGCTGTAGGCGACGGTTCCAGGTTCCTGTTTAGCCTCAAAGATCTGACCAAAGTAATACTGAGGAAAGACCACCGCGTACTCTGCCTCTGAGCCGTGAACGGCCGCGTATCGCGCATTGATGAGATCGGTCCCCAGAGGCAGGTGGGGGCCGTGCTTCTCGATGATGCCAAACGGCAACACGCAGGTGTTTTGAGCTAATTTGATAGCTTGCGCAAAATCGGCAGCGGTTAACTCCTCCCAGTTAACAGAAAGTTTCTGGGCGTGAACAGGAGAAGCCAGCCAAAAAATGAAGGACGCGCTCAATAATCCTGACCGGCAGCGCGTGCGGGTGTGCATGTGAAGCCAAGTGTACACCGCAAAATTGCTTGATTCCGAACATCGGGGTACCTGCCAACCAACGGAAGAGATTGCGTCATCAATGGTGTAACTCAAGCACTACGCTAACCTTTGATTTGAAAGGCGCCCAACGATGAATGCGGCAACCCTGATGGTCATTGCCACGACCGTCATGATCCACCTCATCGGGATTACTTTGTTTCTGGTCTGGATGGTGGCGGGAAGGCCAATGTCCGTAGATCAGCTCCGGGATTGGTGGAAGAGCGTAGAGCTCATTCCCGCACCCTTCAGATACCGCAAGCGGGGCGTCCAGAAAGAATGCTGTTAGATATCGCTTTAATCGTGTTCGGGCTCATTGTGGTCATTGCGATGATGATCTTCGTGCTGAATCCGCCGGAAGCTTGGATCAAGCGCGTCTTCCATCGCAAGCGGTGACACTCATGCAGGCGTGATCACGGTTTCCTGCTTGGGCACGGCGTCCAGCATGTCAATTCCGACCTTCAGGTGCTGATCCATTAATTGGCGCGGCGTATGCGCCATCCACTCCGCGAGTGAAATATCTTCGTAGTGCGGATTTTTGAACATCTCTAAGAAGACGAGATCCGTGTCTCCAGTATTCTCAACATAGTGCGGCTGGGATTGCAGGATGTATCCTACGTCGCCCTCTTGAAAATCCATTGTTCTGGCATCGGAACCCGCGATGAATATTGTCATCCTTCCTTTGCCTTTTATGTAGTACTGCCACTCATCAGCGTTCGGATGCCAATGTAGCTCCCGCAATCCGCCCGGCTTGAGCGTCACGATGGCGGCTGTGATCGGGGTGACAGGGAAATTCTTCGAGTCGATGATCTTCACTTCGCCGCCGCGGGTTACTTTGGTCGGCTTCATCTCGCTCGTCCTGAAGTCGTAACTCTGAGGTATCGTGCCGGTTCCCTCAGCTGCCTGCTTCTGTTCCATCGCAAGGTCGCCTGGGAGGTCGGCTTTGAAGATGAACATCTCTCTCTTCGGCACCCGATTGAAGGTGGACGCGGGAACCGCGAAGTTTTTTGCAAGCACCTCTTTGGGCGTGTGAGTCAGCCAATCCGTAATCAGGAAGGTATGGAACTCGTCGAAGCTGCCGTCATCGAAGACAAGAAGGAATCGGCAGCCATCCGGACCCAATCCTTGAATCGAATGAGGCACGCCCTTGGGGAAGAGCCAAAGATCCCCTTCGCCAACATCGCTCACGAAACTCCTGGCGTGTTGATCGACAGCGGTGATTCGTGCGGTTCCGTATAACATAATGGCCCACTCGGCCTCGACGTGCCAGTGCAGCTCGCGGATGCCGCCAGCAACCAATCGCATCTCAACGCCGGCTATGTCTTTTGAGATCGGAAGATCCCGCACTGTGACCTGCCGGGTCCAACCACCGCTTTCGATCCGTTTCCGGGACAGACTGAATGAGTACTTGAACGGGCGAACGCTTCCGTTGTCCGTGTCAGGCGGAAATTCGGAATCCGGATTCTCCTGCTCAAGCGGGCGGTTGCGGGGGCCGGGCATGGTTTCGTTCGGCGCGTTGCGTGTCCCCCCTTGTCCGTCGATGTGATTTGCATCTCGAGCTACGATCGTCTGGCCAGCGGATAAACCGGCAGCTGTTGCGACCACGGCGGGTCCCAGGCCGAACATGGATCGTCTGCTTACCTTGGTGTCGTCTGCAGTAGCTGGTTCCGTGGGATGTGATTCTGCTTCAAACATGTTCACCTTTGATTGCGTTAGTAGTAACCTTCAGAAGACATACGTCGCATACGCGAACGAGTAATTGTAATGCTTGTCAGGGGTAGATTGTTTCAGGAAAGCTCCCGTGAAACAGATAAGCGAAACCGAAGCCATATGTAATGTGCTGTTTTGCTTAACGTCGGCAGAAATCCATTTTGTCGTGCGCTGACGGGTAGATCTGATCGTGGCTCGTCCAGGTATCGCTTTACAGGTTCCGGTTGCCCGTAGCGTAATTGTATTCGATATAGCTCAGCTACCGTGCGCGATAGGCTTACAGCCATTTACGGTCGGTGACCGAAAGGCACGGTAGAGAACCACGCGAATTGTAGTGTATGGTTTAGTTCCGTTATGACACCGTTCCGTTGCCCGATGTACTGGTTTAGGTAGCCGACTTCTAATCTGTTCCACTGATTCAGTTTGTAAGTGAGTGCCCCATAGGCCCGATTCTGATCAAGGTAGCGCATCCCGCGGTTCCCACCGAAATTGAAAAACACCTCATCGTATAGCGCCAAGCCGAAAGGTCGGCGCTTCCTGTCACCAAGCGGCAGCGGAAAGTCGGCTCGAAGCATGTACCGGAACCTCTGCCGCAACTGCCACGAATGAACTGCGGCATGCGGCTCCGGCACGAGTCCAACCAGCCGTTGCTCGACTCGCAGCCGGTGCTGCAGCGGTATGTTCGACAGTCTATGCTTTATGAGCGCCTGTTCATAGAACCGGTGCTCTGGAAACGGCGCTTTTGCAGGGAAATCTCCGTACGGCCATGTTGTTACAAAGGCCCACCCCGCCGTCAATAGCAAGCTATTGTTCACCTGATAATTCACCGCCGGCCTGATCAAAAATTGTTGCCACGTCAGACCGGCGTCCGCTCGCCGCACCTGCCCTTCCAGGTGAATTCCCCATTTTTCGTTGAGCGGATGGTCCCCGAAGTACATGAACCATGCGTTGACGTTCGTATCCTGCCGGCTCTGAGCGTAAGCGGCCGGAATGATGCTAAGGGCAAAGAGACAAACCAGTAAACGATCAATTCGCATTGCTCTTCGCGGAGGTAAGCATTTTAGCGTGCAGAGGCTCGGAAGTCGCACGTGGTTCACTCTCCAGTCGCGAAGCGCGCCGATTTCTGTGTTCGTCGATAGACGAAATCGCGGCGAACTCCCGTATTCGCCGCTTTCAGGAGGAAGTGTATGCAAAGAACTCGGACCACTATGAGCGCGTGGTGAGGTCGACACAACGGCCGCACACTCTGATGATCGCCTGCGCGGATTCGCGGGCAAATGTTGAAGCTATTACCATCGCCAAACCTGCCGAGGTTTTTCTCGCGCGAAATATCGGCAACATGGTTCCCAGCTAGGGGGAATTGCTGGGAGGCGTCAGCGCGGTGGTCGAGTACGCAGTCGCCGCCGCTGTGAAAGTGCGGCGCCAAGGCCGCAGGCTGCCACGAATGTGATTGCAACGCCTCGCAGCCTCGCATTCAGGATTTGGCCCACGTGGGTCGAGATCGATCAAGCAAATCGGATCTGCTCCAGATAGGCGTCCAACTCGTCAGAAAACTTATATTTTCGGTCCGGAGTGGGAACATTGTGCGCGATAAGAGCCTTCGCACAACCCAAGTAGTTTCTGGGGGCCGAAGGATCTTCGATGTCATCTCGCGACGCATGGGCGAGCGTACCCCAGACGTTGTCACCAAAACCGTGTTCGATTCGCCAATCGGCACCGCTATCCAGCAACCGATGAACCATCGATGCATCTCCGCGATAGACGGCGAGATTCAGCGCGGTAGCGCTCCAGGCAGCTTTGATGTCCACAGGCCACCCGAGTCCCAGCATTGTGCGAACGGCCCGCTCGTTTCCGGTACCTGCCTGTTCAGGCAGGGCTTGCAGCTGACGGCAGGTGAGTCGAGAAAATATGTCCGGGAGGGCTTCCCGGATGTGGCGCGCCGACGCATAATCGCCACGTGCGCAGGCGGCCACGAACTGCTCTTCTTCCGTAAGCGGCTCTTCGATTCCAGCTGCGTGCAGAATTTCAACGACATCGGACCGGCCGTGCACTTGCGCGTAGCGATACAGACTGTTGCCATCCCGATCGTTCGCGCGCAAATCGGCTCCCGCCCTGACCAGCGTAGTTACGTACTCGAACGGTCGTCCGCGGAGGATGGCGTGATGAATCCATGGACGCTCCCTGGCAACGCCGTCGTGCTGCAGCATAAGCTGCAGGTCCTCAAGCTTGCCGTAATCGATCGCGCGTGCGATTGCGTTAGTTCCGTCGACACGTGCTCCTCGATCGAGCAGCAAACGGGTACAGGTGGAACCGCGGCTCTCGAGCGAATGGTACAGCGACTCGTTGTCGTTCGGATCAGCGCCGGCGTCCAGCAGAATTTTCAACATCAACTCATGGTGGGTTCTACCCGCCGCTCCGTATAGGGCTGACAGCGGCGAATCCGGCCACTTAGGATTTGTCCACGAACAGTTGACGTCCGCGCCATGCGCCAGCAGAAAGCGCGCAGAGTGCAGGATCGATTCTCCGAATTCCGGCTCGAGAATCAACATCGAATGCGTAACAGCGACCAATGGTGGCATGCCGAGTGGTCCGCCGGGACGATTTGCCCAACCGGCATCCGCAGAAAGCGCTTTCCGAATAACCGAGATATCGCCTACAGCGCAGGCTAACCATGGATCTTCGTTGAGCAAATCGGGGTTGCCGGCCAACGTTTCAACCGCAAGCCTGCGCTCCCTTGCGTTGCCTTCATATGTCCATTCCAACCATTGCTCCAAATGCGGTGCATGCTCCATTGGGACGTATTGTTTCAAAAGTGGCGAACACGCGCGATCGGGCGTCTAGATTGCGGCCCGCACGGCGGACAACGAGAGCTTCTGCCGACCGGCTTCATCGAAGTTCACGGGGGCGAGCCAGGTCTCGAAGACTGCTTTGCACAGCGGCCATTCCGTGTCGAGCATCGAGTACCAGGCCGTGTCCCGGTTTCGTCCTTTGACGATCATGTGCTGGCGGAAGATGCCTTCCAATTGAAATCCGAGCCGGAGCGCCGCCTGCCGGGACGGCTCGTTCACAGAGTCACACTTCCATTCATACCGACGATACCCGAGACCCTCAAATGCATGGCGCGCCATCAGGTACATCGCTTCGGTGGCGGCCGCTGTTTTCTGGAGC
>JAFAUR010000313.1 GCA_019243205.1 Acidobacteriaceae bacterium
CTCCGTGGTGTCGTTCAATGCGAGCGCACTCACGGGAGCGCCGTAGCCGTAGCTGACGTCATCGACGGTCCAACCATCCGGATAGAGATCGCCCGCATATCGCGTGGAGACTCCGGTCACATTGCCATCGACTTCTCGGATGCCAGCAGCCCACACTGCGTCCACAAACGGCCTCAATGGGGCGAGCGGATCGGTCGCGGGCGGGTGCACCTGGTACGGGAAAACGCGCCCGGACAAATTCGGATCGCCTCCGCCGACCAATCGCAACCCGCTTACTACCGTCTGACCCGGGGACCCCGGGCCTTCAATCAACAGCTTTGTCTGGAACTTGTAATTGGGTCCCAGCCGCTCCAGACCGAGCGCAGTAACAAAGAGTTTGGCGTTGGAGGCCGGAGTAAAAAGCTCGTCCGAGTTCTTTTCCGCCAGTACGCTGCCGCTGTCCAGGTCGGTGAACAGAAATCCGACGTGAGCCTGATTGAGCGCGGGCGTCTGATGCAGAACCAGATCGATGGATTCGTCAACCGACGGAGGGGCTTGGACCTCCGATTGAGCCTGCAGCAGGCATAGCCGGAACGAAAGCAGCAGGATCAGTTTGCGCACTATTGTTGGCCGGCTCGAAAGACGCGGGGCGGGGAAGGTTTGCTGTCCGCCATCAGACGGGCTTCCAATTGGGATAGCAGCGCGACACAGAGAACTGCCATCGAGCCCGCCGCAGGCACGAGCATCACGAAACGCATGCCAACTGCAAGTTCCACAAACCCGAGTACACAGCTAGTAGTCATGGCTCCAGTGATGCCGACCGCGAACATCCCATTGTAAAAAGCCGGCGTATAGCCGAAGAGTTCGTTCGCGGTATCGGCCAGCAGAGGATAGATAGGCGCGAAGCCGAGCGCGACCAGACACACGGCGCTCCAGGCTGGAATGGGAGAAGACGCTTCAGCGAGTATGATGCAACCGACCACGGACGCTGACGCACTTGTGAAAAGCCATTTGCGATGCCCTGTGCGGGCGATCATTCCTCGGCCAGATACTCGTGCGAAGGTTAGCAGCAAGAAATAGATCGCAGTCGTCCAGATTGCCCAGAGCGGGTTTATCCCAAAGCGGCGGACGAAAAAGAATGGCAACCACACGGCTACGCCCCACTCCAGCCCAGACTGAAGAAAGATCAGCGTGGCGAACAAAAAAGTACCGAGCGTTCGCGACCGGCGAGCGCTTGCCGCGAATCGTCTATCCTGTTCGCGAATTTCTGGCAAACGCATGTCACGCGGAGCAGGTCTGAACCCGAAAACAATCGCATAAGCAAGCGAGAAGGTGGCAAGTATGAGGCTTGCGGTTTTTTCCGATCCGGCGGCATAGGTCAGCGCAATGACAGCAGCGGACAGGAAAGCTCCGCAGCCAAACAACACACCCGCGCTGCCGGCGACCGCGCGGATAGCCCCGCGGTAGATCTCATCCAGAGCTGCGAAAACCGAAGCCCCGATGACGCCTGCCGCGAAACCGAGGAAGCCCAGCCCGAGCACTCGATAAAGCGCAGGAGCCGGAGGCGCCGCGGCCGCCAATACCAGCCAGCCGAGAACAGCGGCGACGCAGCCGGTAGGTGCGAGAACCCTCGGCGATGCGGTTCGCCTAAATGCGTGGGCTAGGGCTGTGCCTGCCACTGCCCCGGCGTTCAGCCCTAAGAAATAGAGCCCTACATCGTGCGATTGCGCTTCGAAATGGTAGTCCCAGGCTAGAGGCAGCGAAACGGTCGAGCCAATGAGCGAGCCCAGAAGCAGGAATCCACTGAGCCATCCTCGCCCTTTCGTTTTGGAGAAAAAAATCCGACTAGACGCGCCCGGATCCGTTGACACGTTGGAAAGGCAACTTATACAATCGAATCATCACTGAGGAAGGAGGTGGTCCAGTCTAAATGAATTCTGGTAGTGACTGTAGCATACAATCCACGCGCGAGGTGGCCGACTCTTAAAGTCGCCGTTCGTACGTTCAGATCTCGTTCAGTGACGAGGCCGAAGTTCCTGTGGACCGGCCGCCCCGTCGCGCGTAACGTGGCTAGAGTGTAGTGCAAAGCCCTGATGATGCGCTTTCTGTGCTCATCAGGGCTTTTGTGCCATATTCCATCGCAGTGTTATAATCAAGTCAACCCACCGTTTTTTTCTTTTTCGAAAGGATCTCCGAACAAATGAAAGCAGGGATTCACCCCGCCTATGAATTAGTGAACGTGGTTTGCGCCTGCGGATCGACTTTCCGCACCCGTTCCACTCACAAAGGCGACCTGCGCGTTGAAATTTGCTCCAGCTGCCATCCGTTCTTTACCGGGCGGCAGAAGCTCGTGGATACGGAAGGCCGCGTGGATCGCTTCCAGAAGAAGTTCGCCAAGGCGCGCGAGATTCAAGCGCAGAAGAAAGCCGCAGCCGACAACAAAGCCGCTGCGAAGAAAGTCCAGTAGTTCAGGTGCGGCGGCGCCGTCTCATTGCGGCGCCACCAATCCCTTCCGGATCGCAAACAGTACTAGCTCCGCAGTCCGGTGAATATTCATTTTTTCCATCAAGTTCGCTCGATGGACCGATACCGTGTTGACGCTGAGGTCCAGAAGATTAGCGATTTCCTTGTTCGATCTGCCCTGCGCGATTAGCTGAAGCACCTGTTTCTCTCGCGCCGTGAGTCGATTCAGTTCGTCGTCCTGTTCATGGGCGACATACTTCAGCCCCGAACCCATGTAGCGCTTACCTTCGGCGACCGATCGGATAGCTCCCACCAGGTCGACGTCGATTGCGCTCTTTAGCAGATAACCTCTAGCTCCCGCGTCTAGAGCGTTGCGGACATAGTTGTCATCGGCGTGCATGCTCAGAACCAGGACTTGGGTCTCGGGGAGATGCTTCACGATCTCCTTGGTGGCTTGTACGCCATCGAGCTCTGGCATTGACAGATCCATGACGACGACATTCGGCTTCAACTCGCTTGCCATACGGATCGCCTCGATGCCGTTGTTCGCTTCGCCTGCGATCTTCAGGCCCTCTTCGTCCTCGAGAATGCGACGAAATCCGCGCCTCACCAGGCTGTGATCGTCAACCAGCAGAACTGTTATATCTTCACTCATCTCTACGGTATTGCAACCTCTCTCATGCTTTCCTCCAGAATCAGGTCTTCCTGTTGCAGAGGCATACTGACTGAAATCGTGGTCCCCTCATCCGGTATCGATTTGATGTCGAGCGTTCCGCCCAGCAGTTCGGCGCGTTCACGCATTGCCACGAAGCCAAGGCCCGGTTTGCCGCTCTTTTTCGTTGCGGAAAAACCCTTCCCGAAATCTTGAACCTTGACGGTCAGATCGTTGGTGGAGAAGATCATCTCCACCTGCGCACGCGTTGTCTTGGAATGTTTAGCCGCATTGTTCAGCGCTTCCTGAACGATACGAAAGGCATGAATGGCCGGCGGGCCGGTGATGCGCACAGGGACGCCGGTCGTTTTCGCAGTGGTCTCAATTCCCGTCTGCCGCTCGAAAACTCTCACATACCATTGGATGCCCTTTTCGAGCCCGTAGTCATCGATGACAGACGGGTGCAGCATCTGGGACAAGCTACGCATTTTTTCGAGCGTGCTGTGAGTGATCTCGCGAATTTCACTCAGTTCGGTACGCAGCGGCGAATCCGGTGGAACTCCCTTGCGTTCGGCCCTCGAGAGCATCGCACTCACGGCCGTCAGGATTTGGCCAAACTCGTCATGTAATTCTCGGGAAACCGAACGAAGCACTTCTTCCTGGACCGTGATCAGCCGCGCCGCGAGTACCCTGCGCTGCTTCGAGAGGGACTCGATCTTCTCGAACATTCCCCGATTTGAATAGATCAAGTAAAGGCTGGTGATCAAGATTGTCACCATGCAGCCAGCCTGGAAGGCGTATATGTTTCGCCCGCCGGCCTCGTAAATTTCGGCAACCTTTTGATCCGCACGCTCTTCCGCCTCGTTATTGCGTTCGAGCAGATGCAGGACCAGATCTCCTAAAGCCGACTGCTGCGCTGATAAACGCGTGGCAGCAAGGGATGCCGCGGCGGCTTCATTTCCGCGACTGGCTTCTTCAAAAACAAGATCCGAGGTCGCTCGGAATTCACGCAGCAGGCTCAGTAGTTCCGCCTGCCTTTCCGCGCGTCGCGTCACCGGCGCCAGGCGAGCTTCCTCCCTTATCGACTCCTCGAGATCGGCACGCAGCCTTTCAAATTCAGGTCGAAATTCCAAAATCCGGCGGTTTTGCGGATCCTGAATCATGTCCCTGAGCCTCAACCCGACTGCATTCAGGTCGTTCTGAACCTGCAGAAGCAGCAGAGAATCGTGGCGATTCTGATCGATAATCTGGGCCTGGAGCCGGCGTAAGCCAGACAACTGACGAAGCGAAAAAGAAGAGAAGCCGGTCACAGCGAGCAAGGTGACCAGGAGTCCAACCAGCAAGCGGACAGTCGGCGACCTGCTGATTCGTTTCGAAGTCTTCTGTCCCGCCACTATAGTAGGAGACGAACGACTCAAGTGATTTGTTGCCCTTATCTGGCTGCAAAATATTAGATTCTCAACAGGTAATTCGATAGCCAGGGCATTCGCAACCGCTAAAAAGGACCGCTCCTGGAACCTGTTTTCGCCGGAGATACGCGTCGGCGCCGCACTCGCGAACCGACTCATGTCCCTAAGTGGACTGGAGTAGCAGTAACGCACTGTGGCCCGTCAAAATCCTCGTCCAGCAGTGCCGCGGACCTGCAGCATGGCAGAATATCGTAAATGACATCGTTGCGCGAGATGCCGGATTCTCGATCGAGAATCTCCCTGCAATTGTAAGTACCTTCCTAATCCATTAAGGTCAATGAATTTTTTGTTGGGCTCCGAAGTTTAGAAAAAAGAGGTAATTCGCTAATGAAACAAAGACATTTTGTAATGCCTATCGGTCTTCTGCTTCTTCCGCTGTCGATGTATGCGCAACAGACCTGGCAGATCGATCCGGCGCACACAAACGCCGAATTTTCGGTCAAGCATATGGGCATCTCCACCGTCCGAGGGTCCTTCACCAAGACCACCGGAACAGTGCAATACGATCCGGCAGATCTGTCCAAAACCATGATCGACGTGACCATCGATGCGAACTCGATCGATACGCGTAACGAAAACCGCGATAAAGACCTGCGTAGCCCGCACTTTTTCGAAGTGGAGAAGTATCCGACGCTCACCTTTAAGTCCAAAACTGCGCAGGCCTCTGGCCCCGGCAAGGTGAAGATCACGGGCGATCTGACCATTCATGGAGTGACGAAGGAGGTTGTCCTGAATGTCGATGGACCGTCATCTCCGGTGAAAGATCCTCGGGGGAACATGCACATGGGTGCGTCTGCCAGCACTGCTGTGAACCGTACTGATTTCGGTATGACGGGCTATCCAGGCGTGGTGGGTAACGACATTGCCATCAATATCGACGTGGAAGTGATCCAGCACGCGCAAGAATCCGCGAATAAGTGAACGCCCGCGCGCTGCTAGTCACCCGGACCGTACGCGCACTCGACTTTAAAAGCGCGTCCGCATCAGGTTTTACCACCGGGTCTGGAGCCGAATGATATAGTGACTTGGCCTCATGGCGTTCACTAGATTTACAAGCACCCGTCTTCGCATCCGGACCCGATACCTGCTGTTATCGCTGGCAATGGTGCCGCTCTTTGTGAGCGGCCAAGCCGCCGAGCAGCGCGCTCCGCTGCCACCCGGACAAAATCCTAACGGCATGCACATCTATCTGTGGGCTGGGCTGAAATCGCATCGCGAAGGACAGCATGACTATCCGCAATTCCTGGCCGATTGGAGCAAGTTCCTGACCCAGCGCGGGGCCGTTGTTGACGGCGCTCTCCACGGACCGCGTGCTGCCGACTTGGAGCACACGGATGTGGTCGTGATTTACAAAGGCGACGCGGGATATCTCAGTGACGCCCAAAAGGCTGCGCTCGATGAATATGTTAAACGAGGAGGCGGCCTGGTCAGCATCCACGATTCTCTATGCGGGCCCGACCCTGTGTACTTCGCAAGCCTGGTGGGGGGTGCGAAGAAGCACGGAGAGGTGAACTACACGCTCGACGCGCCAATTCATTACACCGTTGTCGACAAGGCCAATCCGATCATGAAGGACATGTCGGATATCACAATTCCCGACGACGAAGCATTTTTTTCGATGACGTGGGCCAAGACGGGTACGCTTCACGTACTGGCAACCACTGAAATCCCAGGCACACCTAGCGCCGGTAACCACAAAGGCGAGGTTGTCCCGCAGATCTGGACCTACGAGCACACGGTACCCGGTGGTCAGCCTGCACGCGCCTTCGTCTGGATGCAAGGACATATCTACGCGAATTTCAGTAATGATCAGATCCGAAAAACTCTCTTGCGCGGCATTGCGTGGGCAGGAAAACGACCGGTTGACGAACTCGTAAACTATGTGCCGCCTCCACCACCGCCCAGGCGCGGCGGAACTCCGTCACCTTCTCCCCAGTAATGGCCCGTATGGCATTGAGAAAGGAGGCCGCTCTCCTATTTCTGTGTTCGCTATCGCCGGCTTTAGCCCAGTATTCGGCCCGGCAGGACGGTGAAATTGTCCATCTCGAGGATTCTGCTCACCAGGTTCGGGTCTCCATCGCTCCTAGCGTCGGCAATGTGGCGTTCGAGATGCGCGTCAAGGGTGAGAATGTGCTCCGTTTCCCCTACGCCGATATCGCACAATTCCGCAGCCACCCGGCTTTGAACGGTATCCCGCTGCTCGCGCCTTGGGCGAATCGCCTCGATGAACAGGCATTCTATGCGAACGGCAAAAAGTACATCTTCAACATGGATCTGGGAAACGTGCACGGCGTCCACCCTATCCACGGTTTTCTATCTTTCAACGATCAGTGGAAGTTGGTAGAGCTTAAGGCGGATCACAATGCCGCCTGGGTGACGAGCCGGCTCGACTTTTACCGCGAGCCCACCTGGATGGCCCAATTTCCTTTCGCGCACACCATCGAGATGACTTATCGCCTCTCGGCCGGAGTTTTGGAAGTCAACCTCAAGCTGCACAACCTGAGCTCAGAGCCGATGCCGGTATCGATTGGGTTCCATCCCTATTACCGGCTGACGGATTCTCCGCGCGAAGACTGGATCGTCAGTATTGGTGCGAAAGAGCAATGGGTACTCAACAGCGACAAAATCCCTACCGGCGAAACCCTGCCGATCGAAAAGACCTTTCCCGATCCAAATCACATTGCGCTGAAAGACTACAAGCTCGACGATGTGTTCGGGGAGCTGGTGCGCGACGCGCAACGACGGGCTGTGATGAGAGTGAAAGGGAAATCGCAGCAGCTTGAAGTGCTATTTGGACCCAAATACAACACTGTTGTGGTGTTCTCTCCGGGCGCGATACCCGGGAACCCGGCTCAAGACCCGAACTTTGTCTGTTTTGAGCCGATGGCCGGCATCACGGATGCGATGAATCTCGCGTATCGCGGCCTCTATCACGATTTGCAGATGCTGCCGCCAGGAGAAGTATGGGACGAGAGTTTCTGGATCCGGACGGCTGGTTTTTAGCTGGTTCAGAGGAAATAAACGTTTACGAAAAAACGTCATCAAACGATCGTAACGAGAGGACCTGCGGAACCGCCAAACGATCAGGGGCGCTTCACGTGATCCGCTATAGGCCGGATGAACGCGATATACGGCGACTACTCTGCCAAAGGGGTTAAGTTCGTGTTCTTCAACGCCAACCGCTCGGAGCCCACTCCGGACGTCGCCGCCCACGCACAGGCGCACCACTTCGGCTTCACGGTCTTCAAAGATGAAAGCAACATCGTCGCCGATAAGTTTGGCGCAACGGTTACGCCCGAGGCCTACGTGATGGATTCCGCGGGAGCCCTTCGCTACCACGGATCGATTGACGATTCACAGAACGTATCGAGAGTCAGCACGCAGCGACTCCGAAGTGCGCTTGATGCTGTGCTGGCGGGTAAAGAGCCTCCCCAACCAGAAAGCAAGGCGTTTGGCTGCACGATCAAGCGCGTCGCGAAAACCTGATGAACCGCCGTCATTGGATGATGGCAGCGGCTGGCGCCTTCGCGGGTCGCGGACTTGCCGATCCTCGCGCTTTAGTTCCGCAACATGGTCGCAGATCATCGCGGTAAAGCGCTGCTGGTTGACTTCTGGGCTACGTGGTGTGATGCTTGCCGCGAAGAGATGCCACGCCTGATCGCGCTCTATTCCGCCCGGAAGCAGCGCGGGTTCGAGTTGGTCACCATCTCATGCGATGAGCCGGAGCAGGAGAGTGCGGCGGCGGATTTTCTGGAGCAGCAGCATGCCCCGCCCGCACGTTACATTCGTCGAGCTCAAAGCGATGATGCGTTCATCAACTCGATCGACCGGAAGTGGACCTCAAGCTTGTCGACGCAGCAATCGCTAAAGCGCTGGGCTGAGCGCAAACCGCTATCTCTTCCCGGCCAGCGTCAAAGCATAGAGGCTATCGCCCGCGCCTACGATGATGTACTGTTTGCCGTCGAGCATCCAGGTGGACGGCCCATTGCTGACTCCGCTCACCACTTGTTGGTGCCACAGAATGCGACCGGTCTCAGGATCGAGAGCCACTAGGTTCCCGGAGTCGCCAGTGAACAGAAGGTGTCCGGCCGTCGTCAATACGCCGCCGGACATCCCGCTGCCCCCTCTGCCGTTATGTTCGTGCTTCCAACGGATGTTCCCGCTACGAACATCGAGGGCGAACAGCGCCGAGCGTCCGTCAAATATGCCGCCACCTCCGCCGCCATAACCTTCGGGCTGATCGGACGTGTCGTACAGATAGGCGATGCCATAACCTTCCGTCCCGTTTAAATAAAACAGCTCTGTCTGGGGATCGTAACTAGGTGGGGGCCAATTGGTCGCGCCCATGACCGGCATATCGATCATCGACCCATCAATCTTAGGCTCTTTGTCGGGATCGGGAATGGGCGATCCGGTATTTGGATCAACACCCTTCGCCCAATTGCCTGTTCCGGAAAACGGCTTAGAAACGAGGTTCTTGCCATTGGTGCGATCGAGCACGAAAAACCAGCCGGCCCGCGCCCCCTGGGCGAGTAACTTTCGCGGAGTTCCGTCGATCACGGCATCAAAAAGCACAGGCGTCTCGACGTTATCCCAATCATGCGTGTCGTGCGGCGAGGCCTGAAAATACCACACGAGCTTACCGGTATCGGGGTTCAACGCAACAATCGAGGCCGTATACAAGTTGGCGCCTTTGCGGCTTTGCCCGGCGAAAACCGGATTCGCATTGCCGGTTCCCCAGTACAGCAGGTTGAGATCCGGATCATATGTTCCGGGCAGCCATGTCATCCCGCCGCCATGATCCATTGCGGCTTGGCTCGGCCAGGTCTCGGAACCTGGGTCGCCCGGCTTCCGCGGTTCACTCCACCATCGCCATTGCAGGTCGCCCGTCTCTGGATCTCGCGCTTCCAGATATCCGCGCACGTCCATCGCATCGCCCCCCACTCCCACCAGGATGTGATTCTTCACCACCATAGGAGCCATGGTTGTGAAGTACTGGAGCTTTTCGTCCGCGACTTTCTTTTTCCATCGCTCTTTGCCGTTATTCGCGTTTAGCGAGATGAACCACCCGTCCGGGGTCAGGAAGTAAAGCCAGTCCCGGTACATCCCGACGCCGCGCTGCCTAACGAGATGGCCGCCGTGATCTTCGAAGTTGTATTGCCACAACTGCTCGCCAGTCCGTGCATTGATTGCGAAAACATGGTCGGGGATCGTGAAGTAGAGCACGCCGTCAACCATCAATGGTGTCGACTTGATGGTCGGATTTCCTACGCCGCGCTGCGGGCCGATGCCAGTGATGCGGTAAATCCATTCAATTTTCAAAAGATCGATGTTGGATTGATTGATCTGATCCAGTTCACTAAACCTGCGGCCTGAGTAATCTCCGTTGTAAGTGGGCCACATGTCGGCAGGCGTTTTGAACAGGCCTATGGATGCCGGGTTTAAGCCCTGGGCGCCCGACAGGGACGGAAGCAGCGTAACCGCAAACGCGGCGACAAGCAAGCGTGTCATTCTCATTTGAGTGTTGCCAGGTACGCAGTCATGTTGTGGATGTCGGCATTGGAATACTTGGGCAGCAAGGCCCGATGCCCTTCGAGTTTATCTGCGACATCGATCTTCACGGAATCTTTCGGCCATACATGGCGTTGTCCGGAGGAATCAATCAGCGAGATATAGAAATCATCCTCGTGCGTGATCCTGCCTGAGATTTTTTCGCCGGACTGTTCCGCCACCGTTGCCTTCACCGGTCCCGGATCGGCCGGCCAAAGGAACCGCTGCTGCAGTTGCGATGCTTGTTCGAACTTGGAACCGATCTTCGCCAAATCGCCCGTAGCAGAGTGGCAGCCCGTGCAGTTTGCTTTGAAGAATGCTTCGCC
>JAFAUR010000423.1 GCA_019243205.1 Acidobacteriaceae bacterium
TCGATCTTCTTCTTCAGCTCGTCGTATTCGCTCTTTTCGCCGCGCCCGAGCTCCTTTTGAATCGCTTTGATCTTTTCGTTCAGGTAGTACTCTTTTTGCGCGCGCTCCATCTGCCGCTTAACGCGCCCCTGAATCGTGCGATCCACGTTCAGCTTCTCGATCTCGATGTCAAGCAGATCCGCCACACGCGTCAACCGATCCACCGGATCGAAAATTTCGAGCAACTCCTGCTTTTCTTCAATGGTGAGCTGCAGGTTCGCTCCGACTGTGTCGGCCAGCTTCCCGGCGTCATCCACCCGGATGGCGGCGATCATGGTTTCGTAATTCAGGTTCTGGCTCAGCTTCACGTACTGCTCGAATAGCGTCGTCACCCGGCCGGTTAACGCCTCGAGCTGGCTGCCCTGCTCGACTTTGTAGGTTGTGGTCTTGACGACCGCGCGGAAATAGCCTTCTTCCTCGCTCACGGAGATTATTTTTCCCCGCTCGACGCCCTCCACGAGAACCTTGATGTTCCCGTCGGGCTGTTTCAGGCTCTGTACGATGTTGGCAACCGTGCCGACCTGGTAAATCTCGTCCGGCCGCGGCTCGTCCACCGAGGCATCGTGCTGGGTTGCCAGAAAGATTTTCTTGTCGCCCATCAGCGCTTCTTCAAGCGCCCGGACACTCGATTCCCGTCCCACCACAAACGGCGTCATCATGTACGGGAAGATGACGACGTCCCGAATGGGCATCATCGGCAATCTTTTGGTATCCGTTTTATCTTTGCTTGTCATCATGTCGACTTTCCAGGCGGATTCGTCCCTGAAGCTCGGGAGCAGATGATGATCGTGGCGTCTTTCGCCCTGGCTCCTCCGCCGCAGCGAAAAACTCTTTCGGTAAACCCCTGGCCGGCTAGCCCGCCTTCTCGAGCACAGCCATGTTGATCTTTTGCGAAAGTACCATCTCCTTGGTAACTACGAACTCGCGCACTTTCTTAAACGTCGGGAGATAGTACATCAGGTCCAGCATGAGATCTTCCAGAATCATGCGGAGCCCGCGCGCCCCTACCTTGCGCTCCATCGCAAGTTGTGCAACGGCTTCCAGAGCGTCGTCGCTAAATTTGAGCTTAACATTTTCGAACTCAAATAGCTTTTGATACTGACGCACAATGGCGTTCTTCGGCTTGGTCAGGATCTGCACCAAGGCTTCTTTCGAGAGATCTTCGAGAACCGCCGTCACCGGCATGCGGCCGATGAATTCGGGTATAAAACCATATTTAATCAAGTCGACCGGCTGGCACTGAGCGAGCATGTCCACGTCCCGCCGCACGGAACTAGAGTTGCGGCGCGAGTGATCCTTCTCCTCCGGCTGCACAAAGCCGATCGATTTGGTACCGGCACGCCGGGCAATCACTTTTTCCAGGCCCACGAACGCGCCGCCGCAGATAAATAGGATGTTGGTGGTATCTACAGGCGTAAATTCCTGGTGCGGATGCTTGCGGCCCCCCTGGGGTGGGACATTCGCAATTGTGCCTTCGAGGATCTTTAACAAAGCCTGCTGCACGCCTTCGCCCGAAACATCGCGTGTGATGGACGGATTTTCATCTTTCCGCCCGATTTTGTCGATTTCGTCTATATATATGATGCCTGTCTGCGCTCTTTGGACATCCCAATCTGCATTCTGCAGCAGCCGCAAGATGATGTTTTCTACATCTTCGCCGACATAACCGGCTTCGGTTAGCGTGGTTGCATCCACGATCGCGAAGGGCACGTCAAGGATGCGCGCCAAGGTTTGGGCCAGCAGCGTCTTGCCTGTGCCGGTGGGCCCGATGAGCAGGATGTTCGATTTTGACAGCTCCACCTCGCTGCCGCGCTGCTTGTTCATCTGGATCCGCTTGTAGTGGTTATAGACGGCGACGGCCAGCTTCTTTTTGGTCGCCTCCTGCCCGATCACGTATTGATCCAGATACTCCTTAAGCTCGAGCGGCCGCGGCAGTTTGCCCGGTGCGCCGTAGCTCTGCTCGTGCCGGTCATCTTCAATGATGGAATTGCAAACCGCGATACATTCGTCGCAGATGTAGGCTCGCGGGTAGTCGCTTGGCGAGGAGATCAGCTTACCGACTACATCTTGACTTTTGTGGCAGAAGGAACAGCGGAGGGAGTCGTCAGATCCAGCGCGCTTCAAGCTTGCTCTCCTACATAGCGCACAGGGTTTTTAAAGACCCCGTGATGCCCGTTTTTCGGGATCCGAAAACCCCGTTCCTAATCGGTTGATTGCACACCCAGTATATCAACACTAGCGCCGGTTTCAGCCAGCAAACTCGTGCAGATTCGCGGCTTTTGCCGTACCCGTACGTTCACGGCCGACCGCTTCCCCGGGGCAATCGCCCGCGGCCTATTTGATTGGGGAAAAGTCCGCCGGTTCGAGAAACACGGAGTCGACCTTCTCGACGAGCTTGCCGTTCGCCTGCGATTCCGCCGCTACCTTTTTCCATTCCGGATCCGCGTTAAACTCCGCCCAGCTCTTAGCCGCGTTTTCGCGGCTCGGGAATGCCAGGATGTAGAAAAGTGTCTTGCTCTTCAGTGGTTCGTCTGTCGGCACCCAATAACCGATGCTCGTCATCCCGTGACGATTAAAGATCTCGATGGTGTGGTCGCGAAACCGTGCCAGCAATCCATCCAGCTTGCCTTCGTAGGTATGATAAACGCGCAGCTCAAACACGCGCGGAGATTGTGCGTACACCGGCGATTTCGATCCCGACCAATACCCGGCCGCAAACACGGCCAGCGTGAAAGCTATACCAGACGCGACGCGCCAGCGCATACGTAAATCCCCCTTTTCACGGATGTGACACAGCGTACCACCGAGCGGTCCGCGTGGAGTTTTCTACAGCGTAATTCGTGCACATCCTGATTTTTTCAGACCCATATTCTGTGTGATTGGGCTCACCCTCAGAGTACTCATTCAATCACTTCCCGGGATTGGATGACCTCTTGCGTAAACGGACAGCAGGAGGCACCGATGAAAAAATTCATCGCGGTTGGGCTATTCACTCTCTCGTCGTTAGTGATAGTTCCGCAAGCGGTATATAGCCAGGATTCCCATTATTACGAGCACCAACAGACGAAGAAGAAATCGGTCGAGCGCATCGGAGGCGGTGCGGCGGCGGGTGCCATTGTTGGCGCATTCGCAGGCGGGGGTAAAGGGGCCGCGATCGGCGCAGGAGCCGGAGCCGGTGCAGGAGCGCTGTACGATCATCACAAGCGCAGCGTGGCGAAAAAGAAGGACGCGTACCGGTCGCAGTATCGTCGCCAGTCGTATTGAGGCGGGATCGCACGCGGCCGTAACGCTGCTTCCGCTACGCTTGCTTCTGGGCCTGTTCGAATAGGAAGTGGAGTGTTTTTTCGGTACGAATGTGATCGGCGATGCGCGCGAGCGTGCCCTCTTTTTCGAGGCGCGCTCGTGTAACGGGCACCGGTTCCCGCTCCTGACGCGCAACGCGTTGGACTTCGCGATCCACTTCGTCTTTGGTTGCGTGGATAGCCTCGCGTTCGGCAATTTTTTCAAGTAGCAGGGACGCTCGTACACTGCGAACCGCTTTCTCGCGCTGGTTCTCTTTGACTTTCTCCCAATCGAGCTTGATCGAATTCGGGTCAATGCCGCGCCCCGCCAGATCGCGAAGCTGCATGCGAACCTGATTTTCGATCTGCTTATCCGTGTATGCATTCGGCACTGCAAATTCGTTCGCAGCGACCAGCTTGTCGATTAACTCTTCTTTCGCCGCCTGCTGCGCTACGTATTGCTTCTCGTGAAAAATGGTTTTGCGCACGGCCTCGCGCAACTCTTCAAGCGTTTGATAATCGCCCAGGTCGCGCGCAAATTCGTCATCGAGCGCCGGGAGTTCCTTGCGCCGTATGAATTTCGGTGTCAGCTCAAACCGCACGGTTTTCCCGGCTAGGCGCTCCTGCCCATAATCCTCCGGATACGTGATTTCGACCTCTTTCAGGTCCTCGGGGCTGGCGCCCAGGAGCGCTTCATTGAATCCAGGGAAGGTATCTTCGGCGCCCACTTGCATCTGGACATCCTGGTCGATTGGTTCGGCGAGTCCGGCGAGTGACTTCAAGTGCACAAGCACGTGATCGCCATTCTCAATCGCCCGGGGATCCAGATTCGGATACTCCGCCTTGTTTTCTCGCATGGATTCCAGGCGCTTGTCGACCTCTTCTTCGCTCACCGTCGGCTCTTCGTACCTCACCGGTATCCCGCGATAATCCCCCAATTCGAACTCTGGAGCGATCTCGAACTCTGCCTTAAACCGAATCGGCTGCCCGGCTTCGAACTTCAGATCCGAAACGTCCGGTGTCCCCACCACCTTCAGCTCTTCCTTCTGCACACGGTCGCGAAATGCCTGCGGCACCAGCAGTTCCAATACTTCATGCCGGATTTCCCCTTCAAAACGCGACTGAATCATGCTCAGCGGCGCCTTACCCGGACGAAAACCAGGCAGACGCACGCGTTGCTTGAGCGAATTCGTCACGCGCTCACGCGCGCGTTCCACTTCGTCGAGCGGAATCTCGATTTCCACCGAGCGCTTACAATCCACGGCTTCTGCCACTGTCTCTTTTGCTGCTCCTCTTCGCGACTCGCGCGACTTGCCTACGTGTAGTCTCCCAGGTATTGTTCCTGGTCCATCGTCAAGCGGTCGATCTTGATGCCCATCGATTCCAATTTCAGCTTCGCGACCTGGCGGTCGATCTCGGCCGGCACGCCGTACACTGCCCGGTCGAGCGTCGCATAATTCTTCACTAAGTATTCCGCACTGAGCGCCGAGTTCCCGAAGGACATGTCCATTACGGAAGCCGGATGGCCTTCAGCTGCCGCGATGTTGATGACCTGCCCCTCCGCTAAAACATAGATGCGCCGCCCGTCACGCATGGCGAATTCTTCTACCATCTCTCTGCTTTGCCTGCGCGATGACGCGATCTGCCCTAGCGTCTCGAGATCGATCTCCAGGTTCGAATGGCCCGAGTTGCACAGGATGGCACCGTTCTTCAATTTTTCGAAGTGCTCGCGCCCGATCACGT
>JAFAUR010000397.1 GCA_019243205.1 Acidobacteriaceae bacterium
TGCGGAACGGTGGGTTGGAAGTTGCAGACGGGAGCTATTGGACCACATCGTCCCGCTGAATGAGCGGCACTTGCGACGACTTCTTCGCGAGTATGTGAGTTATTACAATGACGACCGTGTTCACGATGCATTAAATAAGGATGCGCCTCATGGGCGACGAGTAGAACAACGGCCGTCGCCAGCGGCCAGCATAATTTCACTGCCGCGACTCGGAGGCCTTCATCATCGCTATCGCTGGAACGTAGCTGCTTGAAACGCACGTCGGCTCAATGCGCCCGTCTAAGGCTTGCCCTTTTTGGCTACACACAGGGCTGGCCCTGGCCGTCCTCCGCCTACCAAGTAACTGTTCCACTGTTCGGATTCGCCAGACCATGCCTCCACCATTCGTTCGGCGACCGCAACGGACTCTGGCCGTGCTCGCTTGCCACCGGCTGCTAACTGCTTCAGGTAAGGCAGGGCCGCAACGACGCCAGTTTGCAGCAGCACCTCTGTATAGCGTTCCTGGCGCCAGAGGACGAGAGCGGCGCGACGATAAGACCGCTCGTAAGATGCGCCTTCGTTACCTGAGGCTTCCGTCAGCCGCGTCTTGTCAGGAGGTTCCTCATCGAGCGCGCCTTCGGGAAGCAACTCGCCATCGGCAAGAGGAATCGCGCCAAACTCCACAACACGATCATCGGTGTTTCGCCATTCGTCTATGTACTGCCAAGCATCATCGACTGTGACGACGGTGAAGCTCGCGCCTTCATCGTCGTCTTCCTCTGCCTCCTCCGCTCCGTCATCCTCATCGTGCTGGTAACGATTCCAGCGCGATCGACACAAATACTCATCGTCGTCCGGCTCAGCCGCTCCGGAGTCTCCGATATGGACGATCCCCAGATGCGCGACACACCCAGCGCGCGCTGCCGCCTGTGTGAGCACTCGGGCCTTTGCAGCGTCGGCCCCCTTCAATGCTGAAAACGAAAGGCCTGCCGGACTGTATTGATGCTCCAGCAGCCATGCGATCTTCGCCGGAGCCTCCGATGCTCCCAGAGATCGATCCAGGATTGCCGCGGCTTCTGCAATCTCAGAGTCGTACTCTGGCGTCTTCAGAGTCCTGCCCTTGCCCTTCCGATACTTCTGAACGAGGTTGTAGACCAAGCAAACGCGGCTGCCTTCCCGAACAGGCAGCGCCTCATGTTCGCAGTCGGCATAAAACGCAACGTAGGAAAGCTCAGAAGGCTCGGCGGCGTTGGTATCAACAGTAACTTCACGGCCCGCATGGCGGATCCGCAGTTCGCCGCCGCGATGCGCCGACGGGAGCGTCACGACCAGGGTGCCGAACATTCCATCGGTCTTCTCGGTGTCCCGATACGCGAGAAAGAAACCGTCACGGTCGTACACCAGCAGCTTGTAAAGCTCGGCGGAAACATCAGCGCTGTCACACCCCAGACCTGCCGTCACTTTCGAAAGGATCGTCTCGAAGTTCGCCGCCCAGGATTTTCCCCCGATCCGAACCTTACTGGAGGCGATCTGCCAAACCCAGCGTACGGATGTATCGAAGATGGTCTCCTTGCCCCTGCCGTATGGTGCCCGCTCCGCGCGCTGCACAATTGCCTCGATCTGTGTTTTGGGTACGGGAAACGACAGCATTCCGGCACCATCGACTTCCACTTTCGGCATTGGCATCTCCATCGTGCCCGTAACGAAAAAGTCACCCGGCCGCTTGACGCCTAACAGTACATCCTCGAGCGGCTTCAAATCCTGGTTGTATTCGATCTCGACGTATTTCATACTCGCCAAATTGTGATTATGAGGCCCCTCAATTACTTCCAGCTCAGCGGGATTTGCGGGCATGCCCGGCGAACCAGGATGCTTGGGAAATCGATACGAAGGACGGCATGGAAAAAACCGCTGTGGGGCTCCCTCGCGAAGGCAGAACGTCACAGCTCCTCTTACGGGATTTCCTTTTGGTCTACCAAACAGATGGACACCCTAGTAGGACATCGCACACACAGGCTGACATTTATTCCTGGTTTTGAACAAACGCCCGATTCTTGAGAGACTGACAACGCAGGCACTTTTCGTGTCCCGGCAACGGAGATGTGCGAAGAGCATTGGAATAACGCGGTGGGCAAAGCAGTAAGGAAGGGTAGACGCGACCTGTTCGACAGGACCGTTTTGCCTTGTCTCAATTCCGCCTACAACTTAGCCCATTTGCTAACGCGCAATCAGCACGATGCTGAGGACATCGTGCAAGAGGCTTTCTTACGCGCGCTGCGATCGTTCGACAGCTTTGTGCCAGGCCGGGACGGTCGAGCTTGGCTACTCGCGATCGTTCGAAATTGTTTCCGAAGTTGGCTGAAGCGGAATCGCTCGAATGCGGCTACTCTGCCCCTCAACGATGAGTCTTCCGTCATCGGCACATGGTCCGATCCCGAAGCGGAGTTAATCAAGAGCGCGAACTCGCAAGTTATTGGCAAGGCCTTAGAAGAGCTTCCGTTAGAGTACCGGGAAATATTGATCTTGCGAGAATTAGAAGACCTCTCTTACAAGGAAATTGCGCAGATCATCGAAAAACCGTTGGGAACTGTGATGTCGCGACTGTCGCGAGCGCGACGGGAACTTTACGCCCGGCTCGCGGGAGGAACTACAGAGAGGGTCATATGAATCATCAGCAGGTGCGTGAATTCCTCGACGCCTACATCGATACAGAACTCGATGTGATGGCTACTCTCGACTTTGAACGTCATGTAAGTGAATGCGCTGAATGCCGCGCCATTGTTGAGCAATGTCAGCAGTTGCACGCATCCGTGAAAGCGCAATTTCCTAGGTTTGAAGTTCCTGCACGACTGGAGGACAAGATTCGTGCCCAACTGCGCTCCGCTGAGTACGATCAGCACCGTGGTACTGCTCGAAAAGACTGGCTCCCAGGCTGGCGCGCGTGGTCTCTGGCTGCGAGCGTCGGAATTGTCATCGCGTTGGGGGCTCTGTTAC
>JAFAUR010000738.1 GCA_019243205.1 Acidobacteriaceae bacterium
AAATACAGACGTCATTCAGGGCACGCTTGACATGCTGATTCTGAAGACGCTTAGCCTTGAACCTATGCACGGTTTCGGAATCGCACGCCGCATCGAGCAGATCACACAGGGAGTCTTCAGGATCAACCCTGGGTCCCTTCTCACCGCCTTGCAGCGCTTGGAGCGCGGTGGGTGGCTCGATGCAGAGTGGCGCGTGACAGAGAACTCGCGCCGCGCCAAAGTGTACAGGCTCACCCGAGCGGGGAAAAAGCAGCTCGATAGTGAGACGGCGGACTGGTCCCGCCGAGTATCGGCGATCACGCGACTATTAAAAGCGGAGGCCTAGCTATGTCGATTTGGCGTCAACTCGCCAGTGGCTTGCGCGCTCTGACGAATCGACGAGGGGCCGACCAAGATATCGCTGACGAGGTGGAAAGCTATCTGCGAGAAGCCAGCGAGGCGTTAGAGACCGATGGAATGTCTCGCGAGGAGGCACGCCGCACCGTACGGCTGCAGTTGGGCAATGCGACTGCCGTTCGGGAGCAAGTGCGCTCGTACGGATGGGAAAACGTCATCTCGGCGCGCGTGTCCGATGTGCGCTATGCTTGCCGGCGTTTGCGACATAGTCCCGGTTTCACCGTGGTATGCCTGCTGACCTTGGCAATTGCGATCGGCGCAAATAGCGCGGTCTTCAGCGTCATCAACGGAATTCTCCTCAAGCCTCTGCCCTACCGCCAGGCAGATGAGCTAATCGATCTGAATCATACTGCGCCCGGTGTGAATTTCCCCGATGCTAACCCGGCACCGTTTCTGTATTTCACGTATCGCGAGCAAGGCCGGTCCTTCCAAAGCCTCGGCTTGTACAAGCCCGATTCCCGCAGCGTCACGGGAATCGCCGAGCCGGAACAGGCACGGTGTCTCAGTGTAACTGCCGAAATCCTGCCAATGCTTGGTGTGGAACCGGAGGTGGGACGTTGGTTCTCGCAAAAAGACGACGCACCCGGCAACCCACCAACGATGGTTCTGATGCACGGCTGGTGGCAGAAGCGATTCGGCGGCGATCGCTCGGTGATCGGCAGGCACATTATCGTCGACGGAATCTCGCGTCAAGTGATTGGGGTGATGCCCGCGCGTTTTCGCTTTCTCGACGAGAACCCGGCATTCCTGCTCCCTTTGCAGCTCGACCGCAACAAAGCCTTCTTGGGCCAGTTCTCGTTTCCGGGCATTGCCCGGCTTAAACCGGGCGTAAAGATCGAACAAGCGAGCGCAGACATCGCGCGCATGATTCCGATCGCACTGCACAGTTTTCCACCGCAATCCGGCCTGACCGTAAAGGTATTTGAAGACGTGCGGCTCGCTCCGAAGCTGCGGTACTTGAAACAACTTCTTGTCGGCGACATCGGGAAAACGCTATGGGTGCTGATGGGAACCCTGGGGGTCGTTCTGCTGATCGCGTGTGCAAACGTGGCAAATCTGCTTCTGGTTCGAGTGGAAGGACGCCAACACGAACTCGCCGTTCGAGCAGCGCTGGGCGCGAGTTGGGGCGTTATCGCCCGGGAACTCCTAGCGGAGACCGTCGTGCTGGGCGTGTTCGGCGGAGCTGTGGGTTTGGGCCTCGCGGGCGGCGCAATTCGGCTGCTGATTGCGATCGCTCCAGCAAATCTGCCGCGTTTGAACGAAATTTCAATTGATCCCGTGGTCGTTCTGTTCACATTCGCCATTGCGCTGATTACCGGAGCCGTGTTTGGAATCATTCCGATCATCAGATCCACGGGCGGTGAAATCGCGCTGTCACTGCGTGGCGGGGGAAGAACATCTTCGCAAACGCGGCAGCAATATCGAGCCCACAGTGCATTAGTGGTAGTACAGGTTGCACTCGCACTTGTGCTGCTGGTCGGCGCCGGATTGATGATTCGAACATTTCAAATGCTGCGCCGCGTTGATCCGGGATTTAATCCTAAGGATGCGCTGACCATGCGTATCACCATTCCGCCAATGCTCGTGAAAGATCCTGAGGCGGTGATGCGATTGGAGCAGGGGATCTTGGAAAATATTGGCACCATTCCCGGAGTCACATCCGCCGGCATCACAACCCTCATCCCAACCGTTGATTTACACGGCTCCGATCAAGTCTACGCGCGGGACAAAGTCTACCCATCGGTGCCGCCGCTGCGCCGAATGAAGTTCATTTCGCCCGGACTCCTCGCCAGCATCGGCAACCGCCTGATTGCGGGGCGTGAATTCAATTGGACAGACATCTACGAGCATCGCCCCGTCGCGATGCTATCCAAAAATCTTGCACGCGAGTTGTGGGGCGACCCGCGCCTGGCAATTGGAAAGCAGATCACCGCAAATCCGAAAGACCCTTGGCGCGAGGTGATTGGTGTTGTCGACGATGAGCGAGAGGATGGTGTGCAACAGAAAGCGCCGGAGGTCGCGTATTATCCGCTGCTGATGAACAATTTCGAAGCCAATCCAGTAATGGTGCAACGCTCCATTTCCTACGTCGTCCGAAGTAGCCGGGTGGGGTCCCGGAGTTTGGTGGCGGATGTGCAGCAAGCTGTCTGGTCGTTGAATGGGACGCTTCCTCTCGCAAATGTGCGGACGCTTGAGGATATATACGACAAATCACTCGCGCGTACCTCATTCACGTTGGTCATGCTGGCGATCGCTGGCGCAATGGCGCTTCTGATCGGGCTGGTGGGAATTTACGGCGTAATCTCGTATTCGGTTTCGCAGCGTAGGCGCGAAGTCGGAATTCGCGTGGCGCTCGGCGCCCCTCGGCGGGAGCTGGCGCGCTTGTTTGTTGGTCATGGGTTCGTTCTCGCCCTCGTCGGCGTCGCTATCGGGTTAGCAGGCGCTGTGGCTCTGACGCGCGTGCTCGCTTCACTGCTATTCAACGTAAACCCACTCGACCCGCTGACCTATGCTGCGGTATCTCTCGGCTTGCTCATAGCCGCGATTGCGGCAAGTTACATCCCAACCCTGCGCGCCATGGGTGTCGACCCGATCGATGCTCTACGTACCGAATAAAGGAGGTGCCATGTTCAAGAAACCATTTCGATTCGCCAAGGCGCAATACCGGTTCTAATCATCTGCTCAGCATCGCTCCCTACATCGCCGCAGACGATCCGGCTATGACCGCCCAGGCTGCCGGCGCACCGCTCCCGGCCATCGCAGGTGCCAGATCAAGCGGAGAGTGGATTCGAACTCTGACGACGGCTTGCTGGATGTGAACGAATCGAGAAGGAGCGCCAAACATAAGTACGGGAATGAACGCGACGCGACCGGTGGACTCAAGGCGAGAGGCAGTATTGGCACTGAAGGTTTCCGCCGATTGATTGCGACTGATCCTGCGCGAAGTATTAGTAAACGCTTCGTGACTACACACGATTTAGCGATTTTGACGCTTGACGGAATTACCTGTTCGCGTCTCCTCGCCGGCCATTTCAAGAATTTGTGTTCTGCCCAGCGTTGGGGCATCCCAGCGAGCTGATTCCCGACTGAGAACAAGTACTTTTTTCAGGACGGTAGCCGCAGATCGGTCTTGCAACTTATCTCTATATCGAGCATCTCCATATAGAGGATAAAGGAAAATGCAAGCCGCAGAGAGCCAAAAGCCTGAATCGCGGAAGGGCGTTCACCTCTGGTTGCAGCTGTGGAACGCAACGAAGGCGGTGGAAGCGCAAGCGCATCGGAGCGTCAAAGCCAAAGACTTGGGCCTGACCGATTTCGGTGTTCTCGAAGCCCTCTTGCACAAAGGGCCGCTGCCGGTGAACGCTCTTCCAAAGAAGGTGCTGCTCAGCAGTGGGTCTATGACAGCCGCCGTGGACCGTTTGGAACGGAGCGGGCTTGTAGAACGCGCGAACACGCCAGAGGATCGGCGCGCGCGCATCGTGCATCTGACGCCGAAAGGATCAAAGCTGATATCCAG
>JAFAUR010000126.1 GCA_019243205.1 Acidobacteriaceae bacterium
CTGACTTTTACCCACAAATTTTGTGGCGAAATGGGCGTTCTGGCGTAAACCAGCCGCCGGAAGATGTGTACCGGAGTGGTTGCAAGGAGCAGTAACGGAGCGAAGCGGTCGGGTGAAGGCCTGGCCGAAACCTGGATTGATCAAGAACTTGGCGGCGGCCAATTTGGGGATGTGCGGCTGGACAAACGGTTTCGGGCCCTCGTCGAGCAGTTATCGGCAGGGATCGGCGAAAGCATCCCTTTGGTCTGCCAGGACTGGGCGAACACCAAAGCCGCTTACCGGTTTTTGTCCAACGAGCGCGTCAGTGAAGAGGCGGTTCTGGCCGGCCATTTTCAAGCCACCCGGGATCGGTTTCTGGCCGAGCAGGGACCCATTTTGATCCTTCACGACACCACCGAGTTCAGTTTTAAGCGTGCAACCCTGGGGCCGATCGGGATGCTCCATAAGGGGGTAGTCGGTAAAGATAATCAAGGACGCCTGAAGCACCACACCAGCTGCGGCCTCCTGATGCATTCGAGTCTCGCCGTGACGGCCGATGGTCTACCGTTGGGGTTGGCGGCCGTGAAGTTTTGGACCCGTAAGAAGTTCAAAGGCACCAATGCCCTCAAGCGTAAGGTCAACCCGACGCGGGTGCCGATCGAACAAAAGGAAAGCGTCCGATGGCTGGAGAATTTGCGCCAAGCGACGACGCTTTTCGATGCGCCTCAGCAATGTGTGCACATCGGGGATCGCGAAAGCGACATCTACGAGCTTTTCTGTGCGGCGCAGGAGGCCGGCACCCATTTTCTGGTGCGCACGTGCGTGGATCGTCTCGCGGAAGCAGGCGAACACACCGTGGCCGAGAAGATGGAGGCGGTACGCGTCAAGGGACGATACCGCCTCAAGGTCAAGAACGACCAAGGTAATTGGGTCGAGGCGGTGCTGGAGCTGCGCTATCGCCGCATCCGCGTCCTGCCGCCCATCGGCAAGCAGAAGCACTACCCCGAACTGACCCTCACGGTCCTCTACGCTCAGGAACGCGACACGCCCAAAGATCGGGAGAAAATCGATTGGAAATTGATCACCGACTTGCCCGTGCGTTCACGCGCTGAGGCCATCGAGAAGTTGGCCTGGTACGCGCTGCGCTGGAAGATCGAGGTCTTCCACAAGATCCTCAAATCAGGCTGCCGGGCCGAGGAAGCCAAACTGCGCACGGCGGAGCGACTGGTGAGGTTACTCTGCGTCTTTTGCCTGCTGGCGTGGCGCATCTTCTGGCTGACCATGATCAGCCGTTGCGACGCCGACGCACCTCCAGGACTCGCCCTGACCAAGGTTGAAATTCACCTGCTGGATCAGCTCGTCAAAGACAAACCGCGAGATGCCTTGCAGCAGAAAACGCTGTCGACCTACCTCACCAAGGTTGCCCGGCTGGGCGGCTACCTCGCTCGCGCCGGTGATCCTCCCCCGGGCAATCAGGTCATCTGGAAAGGCATGTCGCGCCTCACCGACATGGAATTGGGCTTCCTGGTCGGTGCAAAAACTTATGGGTAAAAGTCAGCACGCGTAGCACCTCTATTCCGGGAAGCGCAGACGGCGTAGGCTGGGGTGATGACAGCTACGCTAGAAGCGACCGGGGCAGCGGACGGGGAGATCTTCAAAACCGATACGGCGGGTCGGGTGCGCGTCTCGCGCGCTCGGCGGGAAGCCTTGCTGGATGAGTTTGAACGCAGCGGGGCCAGCGGCGCGCAGTTTGCGGCCTACGTGGGCGTGAAGTACTCGACTTTCGCCTACTGGGTCAGTCAGCGTCGACGGCGCAAAGGCCTCGGCTTAGGCAAAAGCAATCCGAACGCAGCCCTGAAGGGCAACGGTGCCGAACCCATGTGCTGGTGGGAGGCGGTCGTCGAACCGACGGCCAAGGGCGCCAGTGAGCCGCAGGTGCTGCGGGTGCAGTTGCCGGGCGGCGCGCGCCTTGACATTGCCACGGCGGCCCAGGCAACCCTGGCGGCGGTGTTGCTCGAGAAGCTGGGCCAACTCGGAGCCAAGCCATGCTGAGTTTTAGCGGCAGCTTGAAAATCTGTGTGGCCCTGGAGCCCTGCGACATGCGCAAAGGCTTCAACGGCCTGTACGGGCTGGTGGCCCAACGGCTGCAAGAAGTTCCCCGGGCCGGGGCGCTCTATGTTTTTAGCAATCGGCGTCATACCCGGCTGAAAATGTTGTATTTTGACGGGACCGGGTTGTGGCTTCTAACCAAACGTTTGGAGCGGGGCACCTTTAGTTGGCCCCGCAGCGCGGAGGCGAACGCGAGCAAACTGAAACTCACCCCGGAGGCGCTGGCGCTGTTGACCGACGGGGTCGATTTGCGCGGGGGACAACTGCGGCCGTGGTATGAGCGTCA
>JAFAUR010000501.1 GCA_019243205.1 Acidobacteriaceae bacterium
GCAACAAAAAATGGCCATTGCGCCGTTCAAAGAGCAACTGCCCTTTCGACGGTTGCCGGACGCGCAAGCCGCACAGCACAAAGGGCCGGGAACTAAAAGCTAAACTTTGTTTCTGTTCCTCCCGTTTGGTGCGGACCAGGGTGATGCCTTCGGCTTGGCGGAACTTTTGTTTGGAAAAGATCAAGTCCGGTGTGGTCCGTTGGAGGGTGGAACCGGACGATTCCAGGACTCTCGACGGGTCTACCTCTGCGACAGAGACACACCGGATGTCTATACTTTTCAACTCTCACCTCGCGTCGTGCCCAGCCCAAAGCTGGGCGCGTGAACGCGAGAGACTCTAAGCGTGCTTCGAGGCGGTTTTTAGGAGCTCACGCATCCCCGGCTCCAGGAATGCGATTAATGCGTTAGGCCGGGTTTTCTCGCAACACGCTGTGACGCCATGGGTGCCTACTCGGTGGCTGCATCATGCCTCTCTGTTGGATGAAGTATCACAAACCGTCGATGGATTCAAGAGCTTTGGCGGTCGGGCGCGCTCCCGTAAGGACCGGATCTGGTCTTCGGTCAACGCAATCTGCCATAGCATCGAGCGCCCGGCGTGTTCCCCTGCAATCAGTCCCCGCTCCAACCAGGCGTGTACGGTTCCCTTGGTTACGCCTGTGGCCTTCACCACCCCCTGCACCGTATAGCGGCCATCGCTCCAGCGCAATCGATCTGTCGTCAGGCCAGCTTCCTTTACATTCGCAATCCCCTGCTGCTTGCGCAAAACGTAAATGTTTCCATATCGAAAGGGTTGGCCACGGGTGGTTCGGAATCCTTCGGCATTGAGGCCCGAGGCGATCTTCCGATCCGTTGCTCCTTGGGCATTCCAGACGCGAATGCGCTGAAAAATGTCTTCGGCCTCGGCATGCTCCTGGTAGCTGACGCCCGTGCGCGTGAGGAGATGCTGCGTGCTCGCCCCGGTCTGCCAGTTGATCTGCAACCAAACTTTGCCGCGCTCCCGCTTTTGATCGAGAAGGACTTCTTTGATCACCAAGCGCAGCAGGTACTTACGATCAGCGGGCGTGGTGGTCTCCGCTTGCCAGAGTCGCGGCAGGTCCTCGCCCAGGGCCAGGATCTCTTGCCGCTCTTGGGCACTGATCTCGGTTCGATGCTCTTGCTTCCACTCCTGGTAGTCCCGCTCGACTTGCTCGACGGCACGCAACTTTTCCTCCCAGGCTTGTTCCAGACTGCGGGCCACCAGCCGGTTTTCGGGCTCGACCTCATCGTACTGCCGCCGGGCGCGCTGCGCCTCGTAGCGCACGCGCTCTAAGCGTAAGTGCCACTGGCGTTCCCGAGCCGTTTGCTCTAAGACCAACTGATCGAAAGCCTCCAAGGCCAAGGCTAACTGGTCCGGCTGCAAGGCTGCCAATAACTGCCGCTCCACTTCGGCATCCACTCGCAGGGCTCGCACAGCCTGACAAGCCGGTCCTCCAAGCTCCTTCGCATCCGCTTGACACTGATAAACCGGAAAGGTTCCCTGCGGACCGCTGTAGCGCAGCCACATCTGTCGGCCACACCGACCACAAAGGGCAATGCCCTGCAGCAGAGCCTGGCCTTGTCGTACCGCGCCAGGCTGGCCTTGGCCGTAGTGGTTGCGATTGGCCTGCAGTTGGGCTTGGTTGGCCAGATAAGCGTCCCAGGAAAGATAGCCGGGATGGGCCTCTTGTAAACAGACGGCCCACTGTTCCCGGGGCAGTCGCACGACGCCACCGCTTCGTTGTCCGGGCGGGCGGCGCGTGGGATCGGCCACATGCCGACCGTAAACATAAGCGCCCGCATAAGCCGGGTTGTGTAGAATGCGCAGAATCGCCGCCGTGCGCGGCGGCTCCCAGACCGTATCCTGCGGAGCGGGCCCGCGAGGAGGGCGAGAGGGTACCAGCAGTTGCTCGCGGCGCAGATACTCGCGCACCGCGTGGGCGCTGCCCAGTTCCGTAAACTTCTCGAAGATTAATCGCAGCCGCGCTTGCAGCTCCTGATCCGGATTGAGGACGACCGAGCCGTCACGCTGCCGCGTGAGGCCGACCGGCAGGGGAAGGCGCAACTGGCCCCGCTCGGCTTTATGGTGCGCTCCTGCCTGCAAGCGCATCTTGAGATGATGCAGTTCGGCTTCGCTCATCATGCCCGAGAGTCCCAAGATCAGACGATCATGATACGCCCGCGGTTCATACAAACGCTCGCCGTCTGCGATCAGCGTGCCAAACAACGAGCACAGGTCCAGCAAGCGGTACCAATCTCCGTTGTTGCGCGCCAGGCGCGAGGCATCCAAGCTCATCACCAGACCAGCCCGTCCGAGCCCGACTTCGCTCATTAAGAACTGAAACCCGGTGCGCTGCTCGGCCGAGGCGCCGCTCTTGCCCAGGTCCTCATCAATGCCTGGACGCGGTCACTCGGCCAGCCCAGACTCACCACTCGCTCGACGAGTTGGTATTGCAGATCCGTACTTTCGGCATGCCGGATCACTTGCACCGGCGAGGACTGGCGAATGTAGACGTAGGCGAGTTTGGCCTGGTGGGCGGCAGTTACTTTCGAGCTGGCCAAAGAATCAGTGGTCAT
>JAFAUR010000599.1 GCA_019243205.1 Acidobacteriaceae bacterium
CTGGTCTGGAAACCGCCCGCCGATGTTGCTCTCCAGGATGCTCTGGATCTGGCCAAAAGGTCGGATGTCGCCGTGCTTTGCATCGGGCTCAACTCCCGTCTCGAAGGTGAGGAATCCAAAATAGCGATTCCCGGTTTTTCCGGCGGCGATCGAACCAGCCTCGATTTGCCCGCCCCCCAGCAGAAGCTCCTTCGGAGTGTTCTCGACACGGGTAAACCAGTCGTTGTCGTTCTGATGAACGGAAGTGCCTTAGCCGTCCCCATTGTCAAGACACGTGCGCGCGCCGTTCTCGAGTCGTGGTACGGAGGGCAGGAGGGCGGAACTGCTCTCGCGAATACACTTTCGGGCGATAATAATCCGGCGGGCCGCCTTCCGATCACTTTCTATGAATCTCTGAATGATCTGCCGCCTTTCGATGACTATTCCATGCAGGGCCGTACCTACCGGTTTTTTAAGGGACCGGTCCTGTTTCCGTTCGGCTTTGGCCTGAGCTATTCGAAATTCGAATACTCTGCACTGGCCGCGAAACGTGCTTCAGGGGGGTACGAAGTGACTGCGTCCGTTCGCAATGATTCTTCGCGTGATGGTGACGAAGTCGCCCAGCTCTATTTGCGCAGTCAACCCGAATCCGGCCCGCAACTCAAGGGATTCGAGCGCATTCACCTCCGCGCCGGAGAGATCCGCTCTTTAAGGTTCTTTGTCGCGTCCGAAGATGCAAAGGCCGCCCATTTCGTTAGCATAGGCGGAGGGCAGCCTCTTCGAAACACTGGCGTAAATCCCTTTTCCCAGATCCCGCTACCTTGATTTTTTTCCACGGCCCCGCCGTACACTCCGGTTCCGGCTCGTTATAGTTGCATGAGACATAAATGCTGCGACTCGATTTGGGAGATCTTCCCGTGGCTTCCAGCGAAACTGCGCGCCACATCAATCGGCGCATCGTCCTCAACCTGATCCGCGACAAGCAGCCGATATCGCGAGCCGATCTGGCACGCTTCTCTGGCCTCCAACGCAGTACGGTCTCACTGATCACCGAAGAGCTGATCCATGACAGATGGGTCGTGGAAGGGACGACCGGACGGCTGCCGAGAGGGCGCCGGCCGACGTTGTTGCTGCTGAATCAGCGCCGCCGGATTATCTGCATCGATATTCGCCCGCTACGCACCGCTATCGGCATTAGCGATGTGAACGGCGTATTCAGTTTCCAGGAACTGATTCCAACTGCCGCCGATCCGCATCGCGCCATTCGCAACATGCTTCAACGTCTCCGACCACTGCTGAAGACCCGTTCCGATGGGCCCTTCGAAGGTATCGGGATCAGCTTGCCCGGACGTATCGACCTCACGACGCAGGAACTCGTCTTCGCTCCAAATTTGAAGTGGCCCATCACCGATCTGAAAACCGTCATCGAGCGCGAGACCGGGTTGGAAGTTGCGCTCGAAAACGCAGCCAATGCCTGCGCACTCGCAGAACTCTGGTCCGGTCGCCTTGGCGCGATCCGTGACTTTGTTGCCATCACCGTTTCAGAAGGAATTGGGACGGGAATTGTTTCCGACGGGCGGCTTGTTCGTGGATCGTCTGGAATGGCTGGCGAATTCGGCCACTTCCCTCTCGATCCCTCTGGCCCACTCTGCGGCTGCGGCAATCGGGGTTGCTGGGAAATCCTTGCTTCCGAAACCGCGGCACTACGCTACTATTCCGAGTCCACCGCGCGCGTCAACAAATCCCGTCATTCGAACCTCGAATTCCAGGGACTGCTTGCTTTGGCGGAAAAAGGTGACGTGTTGGCCGGCAAAGCGCTCGACAAGATGGCGGTCCAGCTCGCGCGCGGGCTGCGCATGATTGTTGCCGCCCTCGCCCCCGAAGCGCTGCTTTTGATCGGCGAATTTACCGCCGCTTGGAGTCGTTTTGAGCCCAGACTCAAAACCGAGGTGCGCCAGCAAACACTCGGATCCGTTCCCGTTTCGCTGATTCCCGCACGTGACGGCGCGATCGTCCGGCTCCGGGGCAGCGTGGCTCTCGTCCTCCAGAAGCATTTCGGCCTGTCATTCGCCGCGCCTGCCTCCAAGTAGTCTAGGGAGTTCGCGGCCGTTGTGAAAGCGCTTCTTGGATCGCGTAGAACGCGGGTTTCGCTTGCATATTCGAATCGAACGGCAGCGGCCTTTTCGGCAGCCCGTCTGCGCGCGGCTTGAACGAGTTCAGCCATGAATCCCGATCCGTTAGACCCCAGGTCAAAACCGCCTTTACGCAGCGATGCTGAAGGACTTGATGCAGGAAATCCCCGTATAAAGCTGCAACGTCTCGATCTCGTTCCTCGATATTTCCGGGAAGATCGGCGTCATTCACGTCCAGCTCCGTCACGAACACTTGCAGCTTCATTGCCTCTACTTTGTTGAGAAAGCGATGCAACCCGGTCCATTCTGAGCGCCCCTGGCTTGCCTTCAAATGAGATTGGATCCCTAACGCCTGAATGGGTGCGCCGTTGCTTTGTAAAGTCGCAAGCAGCTTCAACACCGCGGCCCGCTTCGCTTCGTGCTTGGGACTATCCTGTTCCAGATCGTAGTCGTTGTAAGTAAGCACTGCTTTCCCGTCCGCCGCAGACGCAGCCTTGAATGCCACCGCCAGGTAATCGGGACCAACCAGCTCCAGCCATATCGATTTCCGCAGGCCATCCGGACGACCGTCCTCGATGTTGATCGCCTCATTCACCACATCCCAGGAATGAATTTTCCCGGCGTAGTGCCCGGCTACTTCGCTGATGTGCGTTCGCAGCAGCTCTTGCGCATTCCCCGCGTTAGCCAACTGCTTGAACCAGGGCGGCAATTGGCGGTGCCAACAGAGATTGTGGCCGCGCAACTTTTGTTCATGCGCTTCCGCGAAAGTAGCCAAGGCGTCTCCAGCTTTGAAATCGTAACGATTGGGCCCGGGATGAATCCGCTCCCACTTCATCTCATTCTCCGGAACAACTATGCTCGCCTGCCGCGCCAGAAGGGACGTAAAAGTCGAGTCCTGCAGCTCGCGATAGGAAACGGCCGAGCCAAACAGCAGCCCGCTCCGAGTCGCGGTCTCACGCAGACTACCATCCTCGATTGCCTGTCCTCGCGCTGTTCCGGCAATCGCGACCGTTTTCATTAGAGTGCAGCAGAACCCCCGCCGGCTAACATTCGGAGATTCGCTTATAGGATCCGGAAACACCTCTTTATAATAATTGTTTGCCAGCCGAACTAATTCAAAATCCCTCTCATGAATAACAGTTGCTTAAATCTCAGCGATCGAGTCGCGGTAGTCTTAGGAGGCACTTCCGGGCTCGGACAAGCGATCGCTATTGGCCTCGCACAGCACGGCGCCGATGTTGTGCCCGGCGGCCGTCGTGAGGATCGGCTGCAGGAAACCTGTGCTCAGATCGCCGCTTCCGGCCGTAAAACTCTCCATGTTCCCGTTGACGTCAAAAGCCGTCAATCGATTGAAGCTTTTCGCGACCGGGTACTTGCGGAATTTGGGGCAACTGACATTTTGGTGAATGCCGCCGGCACAACCTTCCGCCGGCCCACGGTCGATGTCACCGATTCCGACTGGTCCGCAATCTTCGAAACCAACTTGACTGGGGTTCTGCATGCCTGCCAGGTTCTCTATGAGCCCCTGAAGGCCAGGAAACGAGGGCGCATCATAAACATTGCCTCACTCGGTTCCTATTTGGCCTTTCATCAGGTAGCCGCGTACTGCGCGTCAAAATCCGCCGTGCTCTCCCTGACCCGCAGTCTGGCTTGCGAATGGGCGCGGGAGGGCATTTGCGTCAACGCGATCGCTCCCGGAGTGTTCCCCACCGAGCTCAATTCCGCGCTCCTTCGCGGCACCGCCCGGGGCGATGAGATCTTGATGCGGACGCCCATGGGACGTTTTGGACAACCTCACGAAGTGGTTGGTGCCGCCGTTCTGCTCGCCTCCGACGCAGCGAGCTTCGTCACCGGCCAATGTATCGCGGTGGATGGAGGATTCTTGGCCTCGGGAGTAAATTCCTGAGAACTTCCTGAACGGCTACGCCGGGAATTTCGCCCCGAACTTCTGCTGCAGGTAGTCCCTGCTTATGGTTGCGCATTCCTTCGGCGTACGCGACTTGTCCGGCACTCTGTCTAACTCCACCACTGCCCAGCCGCGGTAATTGATTTTGTTGAGTGCCGTGAAGACCGCCGTAAAGTTTACCTTCCCGCGCCCCAGCTCCACAAACTTGAATGGATATCTGGCCCCCGGCGTGTTCAGCGGGATGTCGATCACGTCCTTGAGATGTAGGAACAGCAAGCGGTCCTTGTACTCGGTGATAGCGTGAGCAGGATCGCCGCCACCCGCCAGGTAATGCGCAGTGTCCAGTTCCAGCTTCACGTATTTGGGGTCCGACGATTCGAGAACTAGTTTCAGGTTCTCCGGATGCTCGCTGATCGTATTCAGATGATTGTGATACGCGAGTGGAATACCGATATCGGCGGTTCGCTTCCCGAGCTCGGTCAGAAGCTGTCCGAGTCGCTTGCATTCATCAGATGTAACGCGCCGTGGATAAGGCTTCAGCTGATCGAGAATTTGCAGGTAGAGGCCACCTGCATCCTTAACGAATTTAGCGTGGGAAACGTGTTGCTCGATCTGGCCCGATTCCGGTCCGGCATCGAGCGAAACATCCCCGCTGGAGAGCGCTACGAATGTGAGCTGCTTTTGTTGCAGCAGAGGATGTAGCTCCGCAGGCTTGAATTCGGTCAGGGCCTCACCGCGGAACTGAATGCCCCTGAATCCGACAGCTGCGATATCGTCAATCGCCCCGCGCTCGTCTTTCCCCCAAGTCATCGCCGTGTAGCCAAACTCTATGCCTTGCGCGGTCGGCTGATGCTCCTGGCCGAAAAGGGAGGAGGTCGAAAGTGCCGCTGCTCCGAACCCTGCTATGAAATCGCGACGTGAAGTGTGCGCTGCCATGCTTTCTCTGTGCCCGTTCAACTGCAACCTAAATCATGTCATACCGGCGTGGTTGTGCTTACTGGAAGAACTTCCTTTGACGGCGCCCGTTCGGAGGGTCTTCCGTCGCGCCAACTCTTCGAACAGTCGCACGTAGTCCATTGCTTTGTCATTGTCATTCACTCGTTCAGACTTCGAGTCCTCGCTTGTTCCTTGCGCTTCCAAGTCGCGTCCCCGCTTCGCCCTCGAGCCGCAGCAATCCGCGTAGACCTTCGTAAAGACAGCTCCAAAAAAGAATATTTGAGCGGAGTAATAAACCCACACCACCAGTGCGACGAGCGAACCCGCCGCTCCATACGTCGAGCCCACACCTAAAGTGCTCAAATACAAAGCCAAAAGTGCGCGCCCGATGCTGAAAAGGATGGCTGTCGTAACCGCTCCTATGCCGACATCCTGCCAGTCGATGGGAACATTTGGAACAAATTTGAAAATCAATCCGAACAAAATGGAAAGGGCTGTCAGACTCAGAACGAAATTCGCGGCCTCACTTAGAATTGCGATATGTACCGGGAAGAGGTCGGAAAAAAAGCGTTCTGCAATCGAGATGAAGGCGCTCAGCGCGATCGACATGAACAATAGGCACCCGAGCGCCATCACCATCCCGAACGAGATGATTCTCTGCCAGACGAATCGCCAGACCGAATACGAAGAAGGGCGCGGCGCGTTCCAGATCGTGTTCAATGAGTCTCGCAATTCTACGAAAACACCGGATGCGCCGAAGAGAAGGGTCACAAACGCGATCGCTGTTGCAGTAATCCCGCTTCGGGGTTCATGAGCACTGTCCAGCAACATCTCGACCGTTCTCGCTCCTACCACCCCTGCTACTTGTTGTGCTTGCTGCAGGAGGCGTTGCTCTGCTGTTTGCTTAAAAACAATGCCGCAAAGCGCCACCACGAACACCAGTAGAGGAGCAAGCGAAAGCAGAGTGTAATAGGCTAAAGCAGCGCCCAGCCGTGGCGCATTATGATCGGTCCACCGATCGGCTGAGGTCCGCAACAGAAACATCAATTGTCGCCCGCTCATGGTTCGCTCTCTCGTCCAATAGATCTCGTTACACTTCCAACTGAGACACATGTAACAGGCCAGACAGAATCAGCGTCCACCATGTACATTGATGCCATCACTTCGTTGCGTCGTTCTTTCTATTGAGGCTCTTTGGACGGGTTTCCTTTTTCCGCGGCAGACATGATTCCCAAGCTGGTTTCGTCAGGTATCCGCACTGTCATTTTCCTATCACTACTGAAAGC
>JAFAUR010000849.1 GCA_019243205.1 Acidobacteriaceae bacterium
ACATAGGTGTAGTCTCTCAGTAAACTCTGGTTAATCGAGAATTTCACTTATCCAGGATATGGTGTACCAAAAAGGTTCCTTTTCGGAACACTCTCCAGCCTACTGCGGAGCGTATGCGCCTGCTCGCATCTTTATCCAGAACCACTACATATTGTGGTCAGGCGTAGCGCCGCAGGTGTTGGCAACGCTGTAAAACGGATCCAGGGCAACAACATTACCGGATCCACACTGGCCTGCTCCCCGGTCTAACATCAACACCATTTACGGGCCTACCTCTCTACCAAACTTCTCCATAAATACGTCACGTACAGACGGAGTAACGATCGCAGAGCATCGTCCCTATTAAAAGGCTTCCGATAGATCGCAAACCGCATAAGTATCGGTTCGACGAGGGTTTTGCTACTCGCTCTTTCTGCTGCACTCAATACGCTCACGTCTAGCAGACTTTATGGCGGCGAGGTCGAGGTCTGCCAGAGTTTGAGTGTCCATCAGTGCTGCCGGGATCTGCGCCAGGAGTGGATCCGCTCTTATTGTTGGGGGACACTGCGTAATAGACGTTGAAGAGATGGAACCCCTCTATGACAGAGCCACGCAGACCCGATGATGCTACTCGCTTCAGGCTGCCATCGGCATCTCTGACGTTCGCTTCGCCTTGCGACCGCGAGCACAACGACCAGGCAGTGGTCCACCCGTTGGGCTGTTGTCCTTGGAAAGCGACGCTCTGGCTCTGACAGCGCGCTCTATAGACTCGGGCTTCCTGAAATTGTAGTGGGGAGCCTGTAGGTGCCTGAACGCTCTCGCCGTGCGTTCAGCTCCGTTATTGGTCGCCTCCCACTGCTCAGAGCGCAAGAATGCAGAGATACGCTCGAACTGTGCTTCGCCAAACCTCGCTTGAAGCCGGGCGAGTGGCTTCAGCTTCTGGTAGCGTGGATCTCTCATCAGGCTATCGTAATGCTCTTTTGCCTCTTGCAGGGTGCGTCTATTACGCTGCTCGTCGTGGAAGATGAGATACCACTCCTCAAGGAAGGAACGCACCAAGTGGATGTGCTCTGCTACCGCACTCTCGTAGAGATGGTTGAGTTCGTCTTGGTCTTCATCGCTCAAGTGATCGGGACGGCGTAGGATGATGTAGCGACACTTCCACAGGAGGCTACGCACATGGCGAACTTCCTCCCAGTCTTTCCACGGAGATGGGGGCGCCTCAGGTACTACTATGGGTGCCTCCGCTGGTGTAGAGGTGAGAGGACAAGTGGGGCTACTACTACTACTACTACTACTGTGTTCTTTGGGTTCCTTCTCGACGCCGAAGGTCTCCTGAAGGAGGGCCCACTCCGTTGGAACCTCAGCTTGGCTGATCGAGCTCGGGATCTCCCCTTTCAACCACCGCTTGATCGTGTTTCTAGAGTGGCCGGTGCGCCTGCGAATGCCGCGGATGGAGACCCCCTGCTCGTGGAGTGCGTAGACCCTTGCGATGGCGGCCTTATGAGCGGCGAGCTTCTCCGGCAAAGGGTACTTCTTGCGCGGCAACCCTCTCAGGCTCACCCGCTGGGTAACAGGTGGTGGCTTGGGAACACTCTTCCTCAAGGCCATAACAGCCTTATAGATCTGCGCGGTCACCAGGCGACTCTCGTGGAAGAGGCATAGCTGGTGCACGGTGGTGGGCCAGACCTCTTTGAGTGCCTTCGGGTAGATCGGCGAGCCATCGGTGACTACCTCATCAGGGTCGATGCCCGCTGCTCTTAACCTCGAGAGGAACTTCTCTACGTCTTTAGATTCAACACGTCCATGGATCAGTTTGTAGCCTACAAGCCTGTCGCCATCCTCCCCAGCGGAGTCCACTGCAAGAAGCAACGCTAGTTTGTCCTGGTAGAGTTCATCGACGCACAGGACGCCCGAGAACTCCTCAACCACCCACTTCTGGTAGTCGCCTTCAAAGTCCACTCCCTCAGCGTAATCCCGGCACCACCTTCTGACCATCGCCTCGCTGGGAGAAACCCAGAAGTCCCTGGCGAGCCTACCCGTCACTCTCCTTAAAGCCATCCCGTCTGCGTAGACCGAGAGGACTGCCTTCTCGCGAACTCGCTCAGTGTAGATAGCATTGGGACGAAGAAATGATGGTTGGGCACGAAAGTAGCAAGAGCAACCGGGGCAGCGATGGACACTCACGGTGACCAGCAAGAGCACCGGATGATCCAGCTCGATATCTATGGCGCTGCGTGTTCTCTCCCAGACCCTCCGAGCGGGTTTGCCGCACCGCTCGCATTGGGTGAAGGGCAGGCTGTGGCGGAGGTGACGAACCGTACAGGGGACGTAGTTGAAGGTGGGGAGGGTTGGGGACACGGCGTGGCTCCTGGGGGAGGTATGTATAGGATCGTGACCAAAGCTAGCACCGACGCCTGGCACTTCTCAACGTCTATTACGCAGTGTCGCATGGGACTCAAAAAGTTCCCGCTTCAAAAACACATATCTTACATAGAAGCTATATTGGTACTTCCCGTAAATAA
>JAFAUR010000888.1 GCA_019243205.1 Acidobacteriaceae bacterium
AAAAGAACAGCGGAAGATCGGGAATATGATGCAGGACGGCGCCCGCGATGAGAATGTCATATTTTTCCCTGCTGAAGAAATCCTCGAAAGGCCCTTCGAAGACTTCGGTTCGTATGCCGGCACGATTTACCAGATCAGCGGCACGAGCGAGCATGGCCGGACTTGTATCGGCAAGGTGTATGCAATCGATCCTGCCAGCCAGAACGGATTGAATGATGCAAAATGATGCAAGACCCGTACCACAACCTATATCCAGTACCTTTAGCTTCGAACTGCTGTGCTTTAGCTCCGGGCAATCCTCAAGAAGAAGACCGAACTGCTCAGGCACGGACTCCCACATACTGCAATGGACCTGGTCGTAGACCTCAGATTCGTAGTTATGAAACGTGACGTTTACTAAACGATGGAATTCCAGAGGCGTGCAGCCGGAACGACATCTGGCCAGAATGGGCGCGACTACGCTTTCAAGCAGTTCGCTATCGGAAACGGGAGCGCGGACGGTCCGCACATGATACATCGCGTCCCGCAAGGATAGCAGGAAGCGATGCCAGCCCCAAGGGTGAGCGTAATTGTCCCGGCCTACAACGTAACCGCGTACGTGCGAGAGGCGTTAGAGTCGCTGCGGGCCCAGACGTTTCGCGACTTCGAAACCGTGCTGGTCAATGATGGGTGCCCCGACACCGGAAATCTGGAGAAAGCTGTCGCACCCTATGCCGGGGAGATCGTCTATCTCAAGACTACGAACGGTGGAGTGGCTCGAGCAAGGAACGCCGGAATTCAACTTGCGCGCGGGGACTTCGTTGCGTTCCTCGATCCCGACGACTTTTGGGAGCGCGAATATCTAGAGAGCCAGATGGCGATGTTCGACGCCAATCGGGCACTCGACCTCGTTTATCCGGACGCGATCGTATTCGGCGAGACACCCTGGGCCGGGTCAACGCGCATGACACGATTTCCGTTCAGCGGAACGGTGAGCTACGAAGCTATCGCCACTCTTCGTTGCCGTATTTTTTGTGGTGCGACGGTGCGGCGCGACGCCATTCTCAGATTAGGGGCGTTCGACGCAACGCTATCGGCGGCAGAAGATTTCGATTTGTGGTTGCGGCTGGCGAGATCCGGCGCAAAGATGGCTTACAATTGCGCGCCACTCGTCCATTACAGGGTCCGTGCCGGCAGCCTGAGCCGGAACAAAGTTGTCATGAAGCGCGCCATCGTCCGCGTTTACGATAAGCATCTGCAGGACGAGCAGAGTACAGAGGCGGAACGGAAAATGCTGCGCGCGATGCGCGAGCGGCATGCAGGCGAGCTGGAGTTGCTGATTGCTAAAGGCGCCGCGTTCGAAGGTGATCGCCAAGAAGCGATTGAGCACCTGAGACGCGCTAACCGAATATTGCGTAGTCCCAAGCTCGGCCTCGCGACGCTCGCGCTACAAGTACGCGCGCAATGGGTCAAAAAATTCCTTCACTGGCGCTATGGCCCTAAATATCTCGACCTGAGCTAATATCAGTGAGCATTGTCGCCTATTGTGAACGCCACATATACGCCACCGGAACGGCCGCCCCATTTGCCGCCGCCGCACGCGATCGCTATGTACTCTTTGCCCTCAACTTCGTAGATGGCAGGAGTGGCTGTGGCTGCAAAAGGCAGCGTGTACTGCCAGAGCAGTTTGCCGGTTGCCTTGTCGAAAGCTCGAATCTTGTTGTCGTAAATGGTGGCACCGATAAATACGAGTCCTCCTGCCGTGACCACCGGGCCGCCGTAATTCTCTGAACCCGTATTCGACATGCCTTTGGCGGCAAGGGCCGGATACTCACCCAGGGGCTCGCGCCACGCAAACTTGCCGGTATCCAAATTGATCGCGTTCAAAGTGCCCCACGGCGGCTTGACGGCCGGGTAACCTTCCTTGTCCTGAAATTTGATGTACCCGTCCAGCCGGTATTTGAGATCCGTCGGAGCCGCTATATCCTTGTCGCTCAACTCCACCGCGCCGCTGTCGCGGTGCACAAGATAATCGATAATGGCCTGCCGTGCACGCCCGGGCAACGCGGCAAAAGAAGGCATGCGTCCTGCGCCGTGCGAAACAATGTCCGATATTTCTTCAGGTGAGAGTCTGCTGCCAATGTCGATGAGTGACGGGAATTCTGGGGGAGTCCCGCTGCGGTCCGCTTTGTGGCAGCCGGCACATTCTTTCGCATAAAGGCTTGCGCCCGTCATCGATCGCTCGAGTGGAGCTTCCGGCACGATCCTCAGGATCCACGGGACATCATTCGCATTGACATAAAGCAGGTGGGTCTCGGGATCGAAAGAGGCTCCGCCCCATTCCCCACCCCCGTCAAATCCAGGGAAAAGTACCGTTCCCTGAGTGGTAGGCGGTACAAATTGCCCGCCATTCTTCAATCCCTTGAGTTTCGCTCTAACGTAGTCATGCTCTTCGTCGGTTCGGTCGGGCAGGAACTTGTTTTTCAGCTCCTGCCTGGTAAATGGCTTCGGCCTCTGAGGAAAAGGCTGGGTTTTGGCTGTCACTTCGCCATCGATGTGCGTTGCAGGCACAGGCCGCTCTTTCACCGAAAACAATGGTTCGCCGCTATCGCGATCGAACAAGAAGGTCCAACCGGATTTCGTTATTGCGGCTACAGCGTCAATCGGCTGGCCGCTTCGCATGACGGTAACAAGACTAGGCGGGGCGGGTATATCGCGATCCCATAGATCGTGATGGACGGTCTGGAAGTGCCACACTCGTTCCCCGGTTTCGGCGTTCAGAGCGATCACGCAGTTCGCAAACAGGTTGTTGCCCAATCGATTCGCTCCGTAAAAATCGAACGAAGCCGAGCCTGTCGTGACAAAAACCATGTGCCGCCTCTCGTCGAGCGACATGCCCGACCAGTTATTCGCTCCGCCGATGTATTTCCAGGCGTCTTTGGGCCAGGTTTCATATCCGAACTCGCCGGGATGAGGGATTGTGTGAAACGACCACTTGAGGCGGCCGGTTCGGGCGTCATAAGCACGCACGTCGCCCGGCGATGAAGGTAAAGTCTCAGGAACGATACTGCCTACAATCAGCGTGTCCTTAAAAACCACGGGTGGGCTGGTCATTTGGACCGAGGTCTGCTGGGGATCGCGCCCGAGATCAGTCCGCAGATCGATTTTTCCGCCGTCCCCAAAATCCGGGATCGGCATTCCCGTCTTGGCATTCAGGGCATAGAGATAGAATCGCGATGACGCAAATATGCGGCCGTCATTTCCCGATGCGTTGGCCCAGAAAGTAAGACCGCGATTGCGCTGCTTACGGCCAACGGATTGCCCTTCGTTCGGATCGAAAACCCAAAGTTGCTTGCCTGTCGCAGCATCGAGAGCGAACACGCGTAGTTTCGGCGAGGTGGCGTACACGACGCCATCGACCACAATGGGATTGCAT
>JAFAUR010000942.1 GCA_019243205.1 Acidobacteriaceae bacterium
TCCACCAGTCCTCGAAGGCATAGATGTCTTCGCGATCGATCAGTGGCTGGAAGCCGCGCGCTGTGAGCGCGGCTTCAAGGCGATCCACAAAGGCCATGTCCGTACGCGAATAGGAGATGAAAACTCCGATTTTCGCCTCGGCCCTTGGTGCTAGCTCGGCCTTCACGACCATCGGCAACCCTCGGCAAGAGGAGCTTCGGTTGTAAGTATCCCCCGGCAGAGCCGGGGGCTTTAGGACGTGAACCGCTCAAAGCGGTAGACGGGTCGCTAACGCGGCCCGTTCGGTTTGGAGGCGCCTAGAGGCGGCGTGGTCAGCGCCAGAGGTTCATTTGTTCGAGCCTCTGATCCTCTTTTTCTTGGTTGCGAATGTAAGCGCGGATGGCGTCCTCGTCCCGACCGACCGTGTTCACGAAGAACCCACGGGCCCAGAAGTGCTGGCCCACGAAGTTGCGCTTGCGCTCCCCATAGACACGCGCCAGGTGGATGGCGCTCTTGCCCTTGATGAACCCCACGACCTGCGCCACCGCGTATTCGGCGGAATCGACAGGAGCATGTGGACATGGTCGGGCATCAAATGCCCTTCCTCGACCTTCGATTCCTTCTGTAGCGCGAGCTTTCGGAACACCTCGCCCAGATGTCGGCGCAGTTCCTGATACAGCGTCTTGCATTTAGGAATAAAGACCACATGATATTTGCAGGTTCATGTCGTATGGCTTAGGCTCTCATACTCGTCCATCGGTGGAGTTCCTTTCGTGTGAGTGGCTGCTCACGTTTGGAACTCCGCTGTGGACTGCCGGAAACGTCAAACCTCTACTGCCACCCCGGCAGAGCCGGAGAGCCGGAGGGTCTCCCGCTGACGCTAGTCATAAGGCCTGCAGAATCAAGGCTGGCGGGCCGAAGGTCTCCACTACATGGCGGGTTGTGGCGGGCGCGGGGGCTGGACTGGAGCGGTGATTCGCGGGGGCGGCTGGGGCGGCAGGGTGAGGCCGAGCTGGCGCAGGAGCAGTTTCTGGTCGGCATCCGGCTCGGTGTGGCGGCTCAGGATCAGGGTTCGGCCGTCGGTGGTGGGGAAGTGGACATCGAGCATCTGCATGGCGGCGAGCTTGTCGAGCACCGCCCGCGGAGTGAGGCCGGCTGCCAGTGGCCGGAGCCTGGCGCGCAGTGTGACATGCAGGCAATAGGCGAGGAAAGCCACGAAGATATGTGCCTCGATGCGCCGCTCCAACTGGTGATAGATTGGCCGTAGCTGCAGATCGTCCTTGAGGTTCTTGAAGGCCGCCTCGACTTCGACGAGTTGAATGTAGAACTGCCACAGCTCGGCTGGATCGCGCCCGGACATGTTGGTGCGCAGCAGGTAGCGGCCTTCGCGCCGGCGCGCTTGGCGCAGCTTCTTGCGGTTGAGCGCGTAGGCGAAGGTGGCGGTCTGCGGGTCGAGGGCGATGTCGATCAGGCGCCATGCCGTGGGCGCCTTGGCGCGGGCGGCGCCGAGCTTCATCAGCAGACTTTCGCGGGTGAGACGCATTTGCGCGAGCTGCGCCAGCCGCTTCCACAGCCACTTCAGCTGTCGCCTGCGCATGGCGCGTTCCTTGTCGATGCGCGCCCGGCTCTGGGCGAGCACGTAGAGGTCGGCATCCTCGGCCAGCAGCTTCACCTCGACGCCCGGCCGTACCTCGTGCCAGGGCAGGCCGACGAGAGATTTTTCCAGCTTGCTGAGGCGTCCCTTGGGAGTTCCCACCAGATAGGCTATGGGCGGATCGGACTGCCGCATCTCGGCCAGCACCTCTTCGGTGGGAATGCCGCGATCCATCACCCAGATGCGCTCAGCCTTGCCGTACTGCGCCTCGATCTTCGCAAGGAAGGCGCGCAGCGTCGTCTTGTCGGAAGTGTTGCCGGGCAGAACTTCGTAGGCGAGCGGAAAGCCGTCGGGCGTCACGACGAGCGCAATCACCACCTGCACGCAGTCGCTGCGCTTGTCGCGGCTGTAGCCGTGGCGGCGCTTGTCGCTATCCTCGCTCGGCGGAGCGCATTCGAAATACGTGCTCGTCAAGTCATAGAGCAGGATATCGAAACGGGCCCCGAACAGATCCTGCCAACGCTGCCCCAGATGGGTGAACAACGCCGGCTTGTGCTCGAGCAGTTTGTCGAGGCAGCGGTAGAGGGCGTTCTTCTCGACCAGCGCAAAGTCTTCACCGAGCAGATCGCCCATGGCGCTTTGCCCGAACCACAGCCGGTGCAGGCGCCATTCACTGCCCGGATCGATGAGCCGATAGCACACGAGCGTCGCAAGGATGTGGCTCCAGCAGGTGCCTTCGCGTGAATCGGGCAGTCGGGCCGCCCAGAAGCGGTCGAGCTCCAATTGCTCGTAGAGGTGGCAGGCAAGCCAGCAGGCGCCCCATTGCCGCGGCCGGTGCAGCTCCATGGCCCCGAGCCGGACCCGCACGCCATGCCCCTCGGCATGCTCGGGCATCGGCCGATCGGCAGGGAAGAGGGCCAACTGGGTGGTTTGTTGCGCCCCCTCGTCGAAGGCCTCGATGACCCGGCACCAGGCTTCCTGCTGACTGTCGTTGATCTCGCCGAGATAGAGCACCTGGCGCTGCACGACCTTGCCGCCGGCGCAGCGCTTGCTCTCGACAATGCTCCAGTAGCGGTGCTCCTTGCCGTCCTTGAAGCGTCGATTCGGGCGCAAATACATGGCGAATCAAATCTACACCAAACAAAACCTCCGAAAAGATACTTGGTCTCCACTACAAACGATTTTCGACCCTCAACCGTTGTCCCGCCTCTCCTTTCTGCCACTCCCCGCCCCAAAAATCGCCGCCGACCTATCCCAGTTGAGAAAGTCGGGCCAGCTGCGAATCAGGCGGCTCGGCTGTGGATCACCAGACCAAGTCGACGCCACCATGCGGCACCGGCTGACGCCTCGGTGCATTGCTTAGGTTTTTCGAGGCCAGCGGCCTTCTGATCAGGTGCGCATCTGTCGTGCGGCTCTGCCTTGTTGGCGCGCAGATCAGGAATAGCATTGGTCAGCCGAGCCGCCTGTTCGCGCCATTCATCCCGGGACTGCTTCACCTCAGCTAGAAGAACCCTTAAGCTACGGAGTTCCGTTTCGAGTGCTGCAATCCTTGTGAGAAGTTCAGCCGCGCGCGCATCCGGTTCGGCCAGTCCACCTGCTGGTGTGTCGCGTCCCGCCGTGTGGCTGGCGGAACGTTCCGGAGTTTCAACCCTGGGCTTTGGCGGATAGACGCGAAACAATTCAGCCGGGTCAATGTCATAGCCGCCATCATCGTTTCGATGAGCGGAGAGGCGACCCGACTGGATCGCCCGAAGGATGGTGCTCTTGCTTGTTCCGGCTTCTTTCGCCGCTGCACGAAGGCTGAGAACGGTCATTGCGTCGCGTCCCACAGGTGGATTTACGGAACGGTGCGCCCGAATGATTAACTTGTAGTAAATCGAGACAGAACTGAGCTATGCCTGACGCACCCGCTCTGGCTGATCGTGCAGCCTCGATTCTCGAGGCGGGAAGCTTTCGGAGCCTGCCGCTCATTACTCCTGGGGCCTAGAGACACACGCCTATGCTGCATCCTGCTTGGGGTCTTGCCCATTCTCAATTGCGGTGCCGGGGAGGCTATCGAACTCGCGGCGGCGTATCCCTTGAAAAATTCGAAACAATTGAAGATCAAGGGGAGTGTTCGCGTCTTGGAGACTGGCGCTGCCGGCCTGCATATCAGGCATTGCCCTGGTTAGCCGGGTTACTTCTTCTCGCCACTGATCCCGCGACCGCCTTACCTCCTCCAGGATTTCATTGAGGTTGCGCACCTCTGCTTCCAGTACTGCGATTCTCGCGGCAAGCCCATCGGCAGCGGCATTCAGTGCGGCTGGTCGGTTCCGTCCTATCTCGTGAGTGGCTTTCGGTGGATAGACCTGAAGAAGTTCCGCTGGATCGATGGCATAGCCTCCGTCGTACTTCCGAGGAGCACAGAGGCGGCCAGAACGGATCGCCCGAAGGACAGCGCTCTTGCTTGTCCCGGCTTTAGCGGCGGCTTGGCGAAGGCTTAGAGCAGACATGGTGCTACGGACGACGCAACAATGGTGCACTAGATTGGTTAACGGGCGCTCAATTGAGCCAGGAGGCTGATCGGTGACGCTTTCCAGCCGGGAAGTTAGCGCCCATGTTCGCCTGCCCTACCAGCTTAGATGGCCTTAAAGTGAAGCCCCCTATCCCTCAACT
>JAFAUR010001134.1 GCA_019243205.1 Acidobacteriaceae bacterium
GTGTTGCTGGGAGCAATGGCGAGATTAGCCTGCACCAGTCCGTCGTCACCCGTAGGCAAGCCGGTTGTCAACGGCTGCCACGTCTTGCCGCCGTCCTTCGATTTGAAGATGCCGCCGGCCGTTCCGCTCCAGGCCGCGTTTTCCCACGGACCCTGGCGCGCCTCCCACAAAGTGGCGTAGACGATATCAGGGTTGGAGGGATCAATCTCGACATCGTTGCCGCCCGTGTTCTCGTCCTTGTACAGAACCTTTTCGAACGTCTGGCCGCCGTTTGTAGACCGGTAGATTCCCCGCTCTTCATTCGGCCCATATGGGTGGCCTAGAACGGCGACGAAGAGCTTGTCGGGATTGCGCGGGTCGATCGCGATATGAGGAATCTGTTGGGCATCGCGCAGGCCGAGGTGCGTCCAGCTCTTGCCGCCATCGACAGATTTGTAGATGCCATTGCCCGTGGAGAGATCGGGGCGTTGCAGGCCTTCGCCACTCCCGACATAGATAATGTTCGGGTCAGAAGGAGCGATAGCGATCGCGCCGACCGAGCCCGATTCTTCGGAATCGAAGATCGGATTCCAGGTGCGGCCATAATCGTTGGTCTTGAACACACCCCCGTTGACCTGGGCGATGTAAAACGTGCTCGGCTGGCTCGGGACTCCCGCGAGAGCGCGAGTCCGACCGCCACGGAGCGGGCCGATGTCCCGCCATTTTAAATCGCCGAACAGTTTCGGATCAAGCGATTGAGCACCAAGAGCCGATACACAAATAGCAAGTGCCGTGAAAACGGGAAGAATACGCATCTTCGTATCTCAAGATTGTGTCAAAGCGGCCAAATCGCTGACGCATTACGGAATTCGCCATACCGAGAAACGAGACTGACGCGACGAGTCACCCATTTTCACGGCTAGAAGCTACTCATTCTTCCGACGGCCTCTTAAATGTGGTAATGTAGCTGAATTATTTTCAGCTTGGGGTTGGTCAGCCTACGCCGTCTCTCCGACCGGCTATGAGGGGGTTCGTATGCTTCATGGGTTCCTGAGGCTTTTCTGCATTGTTCTTTTCGCGACTGTCCTGTTTACGACAGATACGATCGCGCAAACGTTTCGTGGGGCCATCTCCGGCACTGTAAGTGATCCGAGCGGCGCTGTCCTTAGCGGAGCCCAGATCAAGGTCGTGAATCCCGCTACCGGTCTGGTTCGCGATTTGAATGCGACTGCTTCCGGCGAATTCGCAGTTCAGGACCTGCCCCTCGGTATGTATACGCTTACGGTGTCTCATCCGGGATTCCAGACAGTGCGAGTTGAGAACATCAATGTTCAGGTCGGGGCAGTTGCTACCGTCCCGATCACGATGCAGGTAGCGAGGCAAACAATGTCGGTAGAAGTCACGACCGCGCCGGTCGCGATAGAAACCGACTCGACTGCTCTTAACGCCGTAATACCTGATCGAGCTGTCCAAAATGTACCGCTGAATGGCCGGGATTTTACTCAGCTCGTAAAGCTCGCGCCCGATGTGAACGGCGCCGGCTCACTGAACGGAGGCCGGGAGGACCAGATCAACTGGCAAATCGATGGCGCCGATAACAACGATCTCTGGCATAATTCGGTTTCCGTGAATCAGGGCGGCGTCTCGGGTGTGGCCGGGACGCTGCTCCCGATTGACGCCATCGATCAATTCTCGGTTCAGAGTAGCGGGAACGCGGAAGCGGGCCGAAATGGAGCCGGATCGGTGAACATGGTGATCAAATCCGGCACGAATGAGATACACGGATCGCTTTATTACTTCAACCGCAATGACGCACTCGCCTCACAGACACCGTTTCTACCGGCGGGTTCGCCTACCCCTAAGCTGAAAAACAATCAGTTCGGCGGATCGCTTGGGGGGCCCATCGTCAAAAACAAGCTGTTTTACTTTCTGACTTACGAGCACCAGAAATTTATCATCGGCAATCAAACCGGAGCTTTGGAGCCTTCGGCGGCTTGGGTGAATCTCGCGACCTCGGTTCTCGCCCAGTATCGAGTGCCGGTGAATCCCGTGTCGGTGAACGTACTGTCGTTCTGGCCTGCGCGCGGACGCACTGGGCCGGCGACTAATCCTAACTTCTTCAGCTCGGACGACAGTGATAATTACAGCGACAATGGCATCGGGAAGCTTGATTACAACATCAACGAGAAGAACACGCTTGCTTTCCGGTATTTCGTGGGAACCGGAAAACAAACCGCGCCGGTTGGATCTCCCTATCTCGAGTACTACCAGGTGGCTCCAAGCCGCATGCACAACTTCTCGCTGGTTTATAACACCGTTATTACGCCTCAATTCGTGAACCAGTTACTTGCTGGCGTGAATTATTTTAAACAGGTGTTCGTTGATGAGGATACGAGTTTCAATCCGGTTGCGGCAGGGTTGAATACGGGAGTGACGAATCCAACTCTATCGGGAGCTCCGAACATCACGATTGGGAGCTTCGATGCGATCGGACTTACTCCGCCGCTGGGACGCATAGATACCACCGGGCACCTCACGGATACGTTGACCCTCACCGTAGGATCGCATCAACTACGCTTGGGAGGGGAATACCGGCGTTCAAGAAACGACGTCTTTTACGAGCGCAATGCGCGCGGCACCTTCAATTTCGACGGATCCCAGGGCCCGTGGGCCAACAACTCGGCCATCGATCCCAATGTGAAAGCCCTGGCGGACTACATGGCCGGCTTTGTTCAAACTTCTTCGATCACAATCGGAGATCTGCAACGAAACTATTACGAGAACGCGGTGAACTGGTATGTCCAAGACAGCTGGAAAGCAAGTCCCAAGCTGACCCTCAACTATGGAGTGCGGTGGGATTACTTCGGTCCGTTTTTCGATCCCACGAACCGCATATCCACCTTCATCCCGAGTATGGGCGGCATCGTTTACCCCGGCCAGGGTATCGATACCTTGTATCCGCGACGATGGACTAACTTTGCGCCCCGCTTCGGTTTTGCCTATTCTCCGTTTCACAAGCTGGTCGTGCGCGGCAACTACGGCATCTTCTACGATCAGCCTGTTTTGAAGGCGTTCGGCGATAACGTACCCCCGAACCATGGCGCAACGGGCGTGCTGGCGAACCCCGGCGGCCTCGCGCCGGTCTACTCCGCGAATGCTTCGAACTACACCATTGTTCCGAATCAGTTGATTTTCGGCAGCAGCACCATCCCGTCGCCGCCGTATGGGGTCTTTTCCGTCAACCAGAACTTCAGAAATGCATACAACCAGAATTTCGGGGTGAACATGCAATATCAACTGAACAACTCGACTGTTTTTCAAGTCGGGTATTCAGGCAGCCTCGGGCGTCATCTGCTGATGATTCGCGACATCAATCAACCGCCGACCTCGCCGCTGGGAGCATCGGCCACTTTCGCTGCTCAGAACGCGTTACGGCCTTACTACGCGGAATTTCCACAGTTCGCGACCATCAACGAGATCCAGAGTGTCGGAACTTCGAGCTATAACGCCCTACAGGCCAGTTTGCGGACGAACTCCTGGCACGGGATCACTTCGCAGTTCTCCTACATATATGGGCACTCGATCGATGACGGATCGGCGATTCGGAGCCGGAATCCAACCGACAGCTACAACCTTCGGCTCGACCGTGGCAACTCGGACTTCGACGTCCGGCATAGCTTTACCGACTATGTTGTTTACACGTTTCCGAATTCCTCACACGGACCACGGTGGCTCGTACAAGGATGGCAGCTGAATTCGTTGATGTCTTTCTTTACAGGGCTGCCCCTTTCTGCCTATTCCGGCCTGAATGTCAGCGGCACGTTCGAAGGCCGTGATCGGGTGAATCTGACCGGTAATCCTTATTCGTCCACGGGGACAAAAATTCTTACCAACCCGGATGGAACGAAGTACGTTCAGTACCTCAACCCCGCCGCGTTCTCGCAGCCGGCGCCAGGTACATTTGGAAGCCTGGCGCGGAATGCACTATACGGACCGGGATTTGCCGATGTCGACTTCTCCGTCGTAAAGAATACCCGCGTCACGGAGCGCATTACAGCCCAATTCCGGGCGGAACTGTTTAATTTATTCAACAAGACGAACCTGCCCATTCCCGGCTCGGGCGGCGCGAACATGACATCCCCTCCAGGCACAAAGCTGAATTCCAGCAGTTTCGGTCGAATTTTTGATACGGTCGGAGATTATAACGGGGCTCCCGGGATTGGCTCTGGTGAACCGTTTAACGTCCAACTGGCGCTAAAAATACTTTTCTGAGTTTTAGTACGAAACCAAAGAAATCGCGATCCCATTGCAGTTTAATAAATGTTAAAAAGATGTCCATAGGTTCTCGATAGAAATCCCATGGGCATCAATGCCGCGCTGAATCAGTTGAAAAAGGTTCCGGGGGTGAACGGATTCCTGAATTCCGTTCCCCTTTCCTGGAAAGCCGCAGCGCGCCGCCGAGTGGATTCCTTTACACAACCCTCGAAGCTGGAGCTCCTAGTAGCGCAAGCCTCGCAAACCAATGATTTACTTACGCGCATGCTTTACGAACAGGCTTTTTCGACCGAGCGCTTTCAGGAGCCAAAACGTTTGCTGAAGCACGGATTCAAGGTATACTCCCAACACGACGAAGATGGAATCATCGAGGAAATCTTCAAACGTATCGGGGAGACCGATGGGTATTTTGTCGAGTTCGGGGTCGGGGACGGAATTGAGAACTGCACCACCTATCTGCTATTGAAGGGATGGTCCGGCGCATGGATCGACGGAAGCGCAGAATGCTTCGAAGGCATTCAGCGAAATCTGAAAGCATTTCTGGATTCGGGCAATCTCAAGGCGCTTTATAGCTTCATCACTGCCGAGAATATCGAAGGGCTGTTTCAGCGGTTGTGTGTGCCCAAAGAATTCGATTTCCTGAGTATCGATATTGACAGGAACGACCTCTGGGTCTGGAAAGCTCTTTCTTCGTACCGCCCGCGTGTGGTTGCGATTGAATACAACGCGAGCTTCAAACAGACAGTGAGCTGCACCATTCCTTACGATGCGAACGCGATCTGGGATGGCAGTAACTTCTCGGGGGCGAGCCTGAAGGCCCTCGAGAACATCGGAATAGAGAAAGGCTACCGCCTGGTTGGGTGCAATTTCACTGGCGTCACTTCCTTTTTTGTCCGCGAGGATTGCGTGGGCAACCATTTTGCCGAGCCCTTCACTTCCGAGAATCACTACGAGCCGCCTCGCTTTTTCGTCCGCATGCCGAACGGACATCGTCCGAATTTCGGACCCGTTGTGCATATATCGCCGCTATTGGCCGATACTGGTGGCGAGTTTGCCCTGAACGGCACTGGTAAGGGGTATCGCGAGTTATAGGATGCTAAGCCGTTGCGTTATTAGAAAGGCTACTTACACCCGTAGGGCTATTTTTTCAGAGGCATGGTCGCGGCGCCCGATCCACGGTTGACCCAAGTGGTCCGGTACCTGCTGCAATAACGGCAACGGTGTTGCGACAGGATCCGGGATCTACGGCAGGTATTTTATTGCGATCAATCCCGAGCCATAGACCCTTGATCTAGTGTCCAACTCTTAGTGGCTTAGATAGCGCGTCAGGGAAGCGATTGATGCGCCTGTCATGCCGTCGAACAACAGGAAAGCTCGTCGCCGGCCATCAGTCCACTACCGCGGCTGAAACCGCCGGCGCAATGTTCTGATTGACCCGGAAGAAATTGTCGGGATCATATTTCGCCTTGATCTCGGCCAAACGAAGGTAATTGTCCCGGAAGGTCGCGCGGATCCGCTCATCTCCTTCCTCCATCATGAAATTCACATACGCGCCGCCGGCGCCGAAGGGATGTAAAGCGTCATAGTAGGCTCTGGCCCAATCTATGATCTTCTGGCGGTTAGCGGGGTCGGGGTCTACTCCAACGATTACCTCACTCCATACAGCGTCGCGATAGCTGAATGCCGTTTCGGATTGGCGAACGCGATTCGCCTTCCCGTTTACCGGGTACAGGTGCATCGTAGATTGCCAGGTCGGGAGAGCTGACCCGTGCTCGATATGTTTTTCGATCGCAGCATCGCTCAGTTCCTTAAAGAAATCAGCTTTCCAGTACCATTGGAGACCTGAAGGATAAATGGGATCAAAGATGCCTTGCAACATTGGAAAGGGCATCGGAGCGAAGAACTCGAAGACAGGCGGGCGATAGCTCCGAAGCGGCTCCAGGATCGTGTTCGCCTGCTCCATCGACCCCTGGTAACACCATACAATTCCGCACATGTTGCGGAGGTGCAACTCCGGCGGAAACGGCGGACCGGGCGGCACAGCAAGCATCGCGAAGAAACCGTTCATCTCTTCAGGAGCGTGCGTAATGAACTCGCGATACCACTTCATAATGTCCGCGGCATGTTCCAGGTTCCAGAGCATCGGACCTGCGCAAACGGTGTGAACGGGATGCGCTTCAAACAGGAATGACGTCACAATGCCGAAGTTGCCTCCTCCGCCGCGCACGGCCCAGAACAGGTCCGCATTCTCCTCGGCATTTGCCACCACAAAACTGCCGTCGCCCAGAACCACATCCACAGACAAGAGATTGTCGATGGTCAGACCATATTTCCGCGTCAGATGGCCCATGCCTCCGCCCAGCGTGAGTCCGCCGACACCCGTGCTCGCTATGATGCCGGACGGGACGGCGAGACCAAAGGCGTGCGTTGCATGGTCAACATCGCTCCATTTGCAACCTCCACCGACGAGAACAGTGCGCGAAAGCGGATCCACACGAACGTAATTCATGGGCGAAAGATCGACGACGATACCGTCGTCGCAAACGCCGAGCCCCGCCGCATTATGCCCGCCGCCGCGGATTGAGATCTTCAACCCCGTGCGTTTCGCCAGTTGGACCGCGGCCATGACATCCGCCACGTCCGTACATTTGACGATCAGCCGCGGCTTGCGATCGATCATTCCGTTGTAGACCTTTCTCGCCTGCTCGTAGGTCTCACCGCCAGGTTCAATGATTGCTCCCCGAAATTGCCCTCTGAATTCCGAGAGAGATTCTTCAAAAGCCATCGCGTTCTCCTTTACGCGCATTGCTTGATGCCTTGCGCTTGTTTCCACTTTGAACCCGACAGCGTTCTAAGAGCGTTCTAGGAAGCCCCTGCAAACGTTCGGTTGAGAAGAAGTGAGATTTTTCGCTCGAGCGCCACGGAACCGGAGTGGCGGGCGGCCTCTAATCCTTTGCGAAAGCTGATCTGCGCCTGATCCATTCTGTCTTCGGCGATCAGCAACTCACCTTGGATCCGATAGAGTTCGGAGAGCGCCCAGGATTCACCATTCTTCGCCGCTGTTGCGAAAGCCGTAGAAACATCAGCCAAACCCTCGCGAGCCTGACCGGCGCGCCCTAGAGTTTCGGCGAGTAGTTTCAGATAGAACGGGAGGCGCAACTCTGCTCCTAGGCCGCGCAGTTGCTTTAAGGCGTCACGGATTTCTGTGAGACCGCGCTGGATGTCCCCTGAAGCGGCTTTCGACCAGCCGAGGAGAACCGCCCCCATTGCGCGGTAGTAGGCGAACCCGTAACGGCTGCAGATCTCGACCGCTTCGAGCGCGTGGTCGAAGGCTGCACGGCTGTCCTCGCGAAAAACGTGCAGCATCGCTGCATAGTCAAGCGCAATCGCTTCACCGAACGGATGTCGCAGCCGTTTTGCAACCGCGACCGCTTCGGCTGCCTGTGCAATCGACTGCTCTTCGTCGCCGCAATGCCAAGTGAGGTGTGCAACATAGGCGCGGCAAAAGATGTCCAGATCGGTTCCCGTGAACAACTCCAAAACCGAATCGTTTGGCGCTCCAAGCATATGGAGCGCTTCGTTCATGTGATGCAAGGATGCCCGCAACTCGCCGAGATGAAAGAGAGTAGTTCCGAGAAAGAAGTTCCCTGCAAGCAGCATACGCGCATCCGCTTCCTGTTGTGCCCGGGTCAAGAATTCAAGGCTGAACTGCTTTCCCCGTTCCAGATCGCCTCGCACGGTGTGAAAGAGCCATGCGCCCCCCAGGCTCGCGAAGATATCGCGGGGTTCGAATCGCCTGGATAGTTCGAGAGCGCGCTCATATGTCGAGCCGACTTCCGGTGCTGAGTATCCTTCGGTGGTCACGAGTGCGGGACCGAGCCCGAGCAGCAGAGTTAGCTCCTGCTTCAGGGTTGTTTCGGACTGGGGGAGCGAGGCGCAGAGCCCAAGAGCATGCCTCAGCAGACCCGCGGCTTCCGAATCAGCGTATCGCTCGCGGGCATGGGCGGCGGCTCGCTCATACCATTCAATTGCCGCCTCCGCCATGCCACCTTGCTCGAAGTGCGATGCAATCTGCCCATTCCAGTTCTGCATGTTCGTCCGGTGCACGTCCGTAAGTGCCCGGGCCACGCGCCGGTGGAGGTGCCGTCTTCGAACAGGGCTTAATTCGGAATATGCTGCTTGCCGGAGTAAGTCGTGCGTAAAGTCGTATTCCGCGGACCCCGCGCCCTCTACGATACGTCTACGCCACAGTTCGTCGAGTGCTTCGAATGCGCTGCTTTCATCCCAATCGGCGGCTTTACCGATCAATTCGACTGAGAATGGCCTTCCGACGACGCTCGCGATAGTGGCGAGTTCGTATGCCGCCGCACTGAGCCGGGCCAGCCGAGCGGCAATAACCGCCTGCACACGCGAGCTCTGCAGTCCGGCGCGTACGCTCTCGAGTACGAACAAAGGATTTCCGCGCGTGGCCCGGAAGATCTCACTCAGCCTTTCGCTCCCGAGTGGTTGCGCAGCTTCGCGGCCCGCCAGTTCTGCCGTTTGGTCGGCGTTTAGAGGTTCAAGAGCGATCTCAAAGAGCATGTCCGCCTGGCGAAGCCAGGCAGCAAACGCCGTGAATGGATGTTCACGCTCCGTCTCCTCGGAACGTATAGTTCCCAGCAAGAGAACGCGGCTCGCCTCGTGAGATCGCAAGAACGTTGCCAGCCAGTCAAATGTGTCTGTGTCGCACCACTGCATGTCATCGAGAAAGAGGAGGAGGGGCTTGGCGCTGCCCCCGATGGCGGCATTCAGAGACTCGTACAAGCGAAGGCGCTGCATGCTTTCCGGCAGCCGAGTGATGTCCCCGGACAACCACGGCTCATGACCGGAGAGGTGTGCTGTGATCTCCGGTATAACTCGAGCCAACTCGACCGTTTGCCGTGACGCCAGCTTTGTCCAGCCCATGCGAACGGAGTCGGAACGAAGTAATTCCACCAGCGGCGAATACGAGCGTTGCCCCTGTCCCGCATAGCATCGGCTCCGCGCGACCGCATGCCCATTCCGCGAGCACCAGGAATAGAACTCATCTGCCAGCTTCGTTTTGCCGATCCCAGGCTCGCCAGAGATCAACGCCACTCTGGGACCGCGCTCGACCGCTTTTTGCCAAGCCGTGATCAGGGCATTCCATTCCTCCGTCCGTCCGACCATTGCGTACGTGTTCTCCCGTACCGGAAACGCGTTTGCTGCGGTTGCTACCGTTGGTGCGGATTTCACTGGGACGCCGCCACTCTCCTTCAGGATCTGCTCGAACAGTTGGCGTGTCGCCGTTCCAGGTTCCACGCCGAGTTCGCGCCGCAGTATCCGCATGCACTTGTGATAGGCGCGTAAGGCACTAGCGCGATCGCCATTGCCCGCGTGCAGCCGGATCAGGAGTTGGTGGTGCGCCTCGGCGAGCGGATCCAGGACGAGCAGCCGCTCGGCATGGGGGATCGCTGTTGCGTACTGGTTCCGCTCTTCCAGCTTGCTCGCGAGACGCTCCAACGCCGTGCATACAGTTCTACGGTATTCATCCCGAAATGGCGGGAGCCAATCATCGTAGAGTGCTGGAAGCAGGTCGTCGATATAGAGCGCCGCTGCTTGCGTGAGACACAGCATCTCTCGCGCGCTGTCATTCCCCTTTCGCGCGTCCCTCGCATTCTCAATGGCGGACTGGAATTGCCAAACATCGACTTCACAGGAATCGTCGCGGCGCCAATGAAGAGCGAAATGATCGGTTACCAGAGAGTCACAATCGGTAGGCAGAGCGCGCCGGAGATTGTGGACAAGTTGCCGTAGATTGGTTCGAGCTTGCGATTCGCGAGAGGCCGGCCACAGAATAAACGCCAGTGCGTCCCGTGGTTGCGGCGTTTCAGAGTGCAGGATCAAATAGGCGAGAAGCGATTGCAGACGGTTCGTATTGACAGTCGCTATCGGCGTTTCGCCAACGCTAACATGCAAGTTGCCGAACAGATTGATGTGCAGCATCCCCGTTACCGCCGATTAAGGGTAGTGTATGCGGCCTCGATCAGGAGTGGGAAAGGCATATCCCCTTCCTTAATCGTGACCTGCTTAGTGTTCCAATCCAAAGGGAGGGCTTCGAACACATGCAACGTCGTCGACTCTTGGAAGCTTTTGCCGGGCTGCCGCTTGGCTCGGCTGAGCTTCTTGCCGGATTTCGCCTGCCTGATCATGAATTTGCGATTTGCCCGGCAGCAAATAAGTTCGTCGGGACGCTCCCCCGATTGATGGAGTTAGCCCAAGTACCCGGTGTCGGCCTGGGCGTTGTTCAAAGGAGAATACTGGTCTGGTCGCATTATGGGGGTGTCGCAGATGCTAAAAAACAAAATCCGATTACTACCGCGTCTCTGTTTCCGGCGGCTTCATTAGGCAAGCCGGTGTTTGCATACGCGGTGCTTCGTATGTCTCAAAAGGGCGAGATCGATCTTGACCGGCCTCTACACGAATTCCTGAACGACAGTACGCTCCAGGACGCGAGAGCCAGCAAAATCACGGCACGGCATGTTCTCAGCCATTCTACCGGTCTCGTGAACTGGCGCGATCAGGCCGGCGAAGCGCTAGTCCCGCGCTTTGAGCCCGGCACGCGTTTCGGATACTCCGGAGAGGGATTTTACGTTCTGCAGCGCGCTGTCGAAAAGATCACCGGTACCGGCTTTGAGCAGTTCATGCAGGACCGGGTCTTTCAGCCCCTCGGCATGACCTCTTCTACCTATCTGTGGCGTTCCGATGCCGACCCACGGCTTGTCGCCGGTCACCGAGCGCTGGAGCCGTTTTACAATCGGGACTTCGCGAGCGAGCTCTGGCAAATCATCCAAGCGAGCGGGCAGCCATTAAAGGATTGGAACAGCGACCGCATTGTCGAAACGATGACGAAGAGGAACCCTTCCGGCAAACCGCCCCAGCCGAATGGAACTGTTCCGAATGTCGCGTTCAGTCTACTAACCACGGTTCAAGATTATTGCGCGTTTCTTGGAGAACTGACTGTTCCGAAGTCCAAAGAATTCGCTTTGACACCCGAAACACGCGCGGACTTAATGCAGCCTTACTCGCGTATCAACAGCGCTTTGTCCTGGGGGCTCGGATGGGGGCTGGAACAGCAAGTTGATAAAAGGTTTCTGTGGCAATGGGGAGACAACGGCGGCTGGAAAAACTTCGTTCTCACAGATCTCACCGGTGATTCGGCTGTCGTAATCTTCACGAATGGAAGCAACGGGATGCATATTGCGGAAAGAGCGATTAACGCCGCCTCGGGCCAGGAGAACGTGGCGTTTCTTTGGGTTTAGTTGAAGCCGCATTGTGGATTATGATTGAGGCAACGATCGCGAGGCGGCGAACGTAGAATATCTGGGGGAGAAGCGATGAACAAAATCATCCTGTCTCTTTTGTTAGCTACGATGTTACTCGTCGCGGCATCGCCCGGCATCCGGCCGAGAGCGGACGCAAACAGCTACCCGGAACATCAGGACGGACCCGATTTTTCGATCGGAGCCGCTCTGATCCCTTCCGAGCAGGCGAAAAAGATGTTCAAAGTGGATCTGAATCGCGCCGGCTACGTCGTCGTCGAGATTGGAGTTTTTCCTGCTCCAGGCAAAGACGTGGACCTGTACCCGAGTGATTTCAACCTTTTTGTGGGTGATAAAACCGCCGCTCTGCGACCCGTTTCCGCAGATACGGTCGCGGAACTTGTGGTCGGGCCGCAGGATCCACCGCATTCAGGCAGTCCGGGCAATGTCAATACGAGTGTGGGCGCCTCCGTTGGGCATGGATCGTACACCGACCCCGTCACTGGCCGTAGGACGAATGGGACCGTTACGCAGACGGAAGCTGGTGTAGGGGTTGGCGGTCCGGCCCCGGTACCGTGCCATCGTTATGATTGCGATTCGACCGCATCAGCTCCGCCTCCCTCGCAGCCATCTCCCGTACAAACGGCGAATACGATTTCGCAGGATCTCTGGGAGAAGTCGCTGCCCGATGGCAAGACGGTGCATGCTGTAGCCGGATATCTGTATTTCCCGAAGCCGAAGCGGAAGGCGAAAGACGTTTCCTGGGAATTGCGGTACGAGAACGCGGACGGGAAGATGCGATTGCCGCTTCCGAAATGAGCAGAACTCACCATCGGTTAAGATAGCGACTGGAGGAATGGCGGAGCGGTCGATCGCGGCGGTCTTGAAAACCGTTGACGGGGTAACTCGTCCGGGGGTTCGAATCCCTCTTCCTCCGCCAGCGTTTCGGCTGGCCCTGTGCATTCAGTCAGCCGCAGCTGTAGGATTCGTAGGCTTACGGTCGACCATTCTGCAAAAAACGCCCGATCTTTTCATTGAGAAATCTGCCGTCCGCCGGATTTGATGCGGCTCCCGCTGTATGGCCCCAAAGCGACGGTATCGGCACCAAGTATCCGTGCGGGATGAATGGCGCCTCATAGCGAGCGTCTTCCAAGGGGAAATAAAGGTCCGTTTCGGAAGGCATATAGAGAAACGGCCCCTTGATGGATCTGAGGGCGCGCTCCACATCTCCTCCGAAACCAGGCGTAGCACCGACATCATGATGTTCCCACGTATGCATTTGCAGGATGAGATTGTTCGCGTCCGCGCCCGGGATAAAGTTGGTCCGGAACCGGTTGACAACTTGTTCGAAGGTCGTACCGGGCGGCGTATTCGTACGCCAAAGTTCGCGGCGCCACCATTCCTGTGAGTAGAGCCAACCCGCCCAAACCATTCCGAAAGCCGAGAGCCCTTTCTGCGGAGGCGAAGTGTAATCCCCGCCATGGAAGGCTTCATCAGCTGTAAGGGCTGCGATCTGCCCCTCCAATCGAACGATGCCATGGCCATAGGTCTTCGCTGTCCCTGATGTAACGACGATGCGATCTGCGAAGTCCGGATAACTCACGGCCCATTGAAATGCCTGCTGGGCTCCCATTGAGAATCCGATAATCGCGCGCAAGTGCGTGACGTGGAGCTCTTGCGTCAGCAGTTTGTGGATGGCAGCGACATTGTCACGTATGGTCATGAGCGGAAACCTTGGCCCGTGAAATGGCTCGGGCGTGTTGCTCGGCGACGATGACCGTCCGTTGCCGAACAACTCGGTCGCGATGAGAAAGAGCTGAGAAGTGTCGAGGCATTTGCCATTGCCAATCAGCCATTCATAGCCGTGGAAATTTGCCATGTAATGCGATGGCAAGAGAATGGCATTGTTGGCTGCGGCATTCAGGTGGCCATACGTTCCATACACAATGCGAACTTGCGGGATACGCGCACCGTTTTCGGTCTGAAAATCGCGAATGAGAAACTCATGCTGCTCTCCTTTGTCCGGCGCAGTTTGACCGAGAAGGAAT
>JAFAUR010000203.1 GCA_019243205.1 Acidobacteriaceae bacterium
GGATCAGACCCTCAAGTTACTGGTTCAACTCGCCGAAGAGTGCGGCCTGCGCGAGCGGATAGATGGGATGTTCCGCGGCGACAAGATTAACATCACCGAAAATCGCTCTGTTTTGCATGTGGCTCTTCGTGCGCCGGAGGGCACTTCTATCCTCGCTGACGGCCGCAACGTCGTGCTGGACGTTCACGCCGTTCTCCGTAAGATGAGTGACTTCTCTAACCGCGTGCGCACCGGTGAGTGGAAGGGGCACACAGGCAAACGCATCCGCAATGTGATCAATATCGGCATCGGGGGATCCGACCTCGGGCCCGTCATGGCTTACGAAGCGCTGAAGCACTACAGCGACCGTTCTATGACGTTTCGCTTCATTTCAAACGTGGATGGCACTGATTTGGCGGAAGCGGTCCGCGATCTGGACCCTTCGGAAACTTTATTTATCGTCTCTTCGAAGACCTTTACGACTCTTGAGACCATGACCAACGCGCAGGCGGCCCGGGCCTGGTCGCTTGCCGGTTCGGGAAACAATCCGAAATCCGTTGCGAAGCACTTTGTCGCCGTCTCCACCAACACGAAAGAAGTCGAGAAATTCGGGATCGACACCGCCAACATGTTCGAGTTCTGGGACTGGGTCGGCGGCCGCTATTCGATGGACTCGGCGATCGGTTTATCGACTATGATCGCCGTCGGTCCGGATCACTTCCGCGAAATGCTGAACGGCATGCATGAGATCGACGAACATTTCCGCACGACCCCATTCGAGCACAATCTGCCCGTCCTGATGGGCCTGCTCACAGTCTGGTACACCGACTTCTTCGGATGTGAGACCGTCGCCGTATTGCCCTATGAGCAATACTTGAAACGCTTTCCCGCGTACCAGCAGCAGTTGACGATGGAGAGCAACGGAAAGCACGTCACATTAGCCGGAACACAAGTTACTTACGAGACGGGTCCCGTCTATTGGGGCGAACCGGGAACAAATGGCCAGCACTCGTTCTACCAATTGATCCACCAGGGGACGAGGCTCATTCCGTGCGATTTCATCGCGTTCGTCAACACTCTGAATCCGGTCGGGCGGCAGCACGATCTGCTGATGGCAAATGTTTTCGCACAGGCTGAGGCATTGGCGTTCGGCAAGACGGCTGAGCAAGTGAAAGCGGAGGGGACGCCGGACTGGTTGGTTCCTCACCGGGTTTTTGATGGGAACCGCCCGTCAAACACGATTCTGGTCGAGAGACTGACGCCGGCGTCGCTCGGCAAATTGATTGCACTTTATGAGCATTCTGTGTTCACACAAGGCGTCATCTGGGGAATAGATTCGTTCGATCAATGGGGAGTTGAGTTGGGCAAGGTGCTCGCACAACGCATCGTTCCGGAATTGGAAAGCCCTGCGGAACCTAAGCCGCAGCACGACAGTTCCACTAACACTTTGATCGGCTATTACCGAAGGCTCAAGGAAAAAGTATGAAGACCGTAGGTTTCAACAATCCGCTTTACATCTTGCCGTTCGACCATCGCGGCTCGTTCCAGAAGAAGATGTTCGGCTGGACCGGCACTCTGACCCCTAATCAAACTGCACAAATCGCCGCCACTAAGGAGGTGATTTATGACGCGTTTGTGGCAGCTCTGGAAAACGGCGCACCCAAAGACAAAGCCGGCATCCTCGTGGATGAGCAGTTCGGCGCCGCTATTCTGTTTGACGCTGCGGCGCAGGGCTACACCACATGCTGCCCTGCCGAAAAGAGCGGTCAAGACGAATTTGACTTCGAATACGGCGAGCAATTTGCCGAGCACATCGAGACATTTCATCCCACATTCTGCAAAGTGTTGGTGCGCTACAACCCGGAAGGCGATCGCGCGCTGAACGAGCGGCAAAGGGCGCGCCTATGGCGCCTGTCCGAGTACCTTCATAACCGGAGCCAGAGCATGTTCATGTTTGAGCTCCTGGTCCCCGCCGAGGACGCGCAGCTCGCCCGTCTCAACAGTGACAAGAAGAAGTATGATCTCGAGCTTCGCCCGGGCCTGATGGTCGAAGCCATTCGACAACTTCAAGACGGAGGTGTCGAGCCGGATGTCTGGAAGATCGAGGGGCTCGAAAGCCGACAACACTGCGAGAATGTTGTGGCGGCGGCGCGTCGTGGCGGCCGAAACAAAGTCGGGTGCATCATCCTGGGTCGTGGCGAAGACGATCAAAAAGTACACGAGTGGCTCGCAACGGCGTCTCACGTTCCCGGATTCATCGGCTTCGCTGTAGGCCGCACCAGTTTTTGGGAGCCGCTCGTTCGCTATCGGGCAAATGAAATCACACGAGAAGAAGCGGTGAATCAAATCGCTGAGCGCTACCGCGAATTCGTCTCGATCTTCGAAGAACAAGCGTGTGCCGCTTAATGGAGCGCTCCGTAATCGCCGTTTTGGTAGCTGATTCAGCCATTTTTGGGGGCGACCGTGCAGTCACCGCGGCAATGGATCTCCTCCGATCACAACTCTGACGACTAACCTAATAGACATTTTCAGAAAAGGAGCTATTTGATGCAACTTGGAATGGTCGGGCTCGGAAGAATGGGCGCGAACATGGTCCGGCGACTCCTGAAAGCCGACCATCGCTGCGTGGTTTTCGACATGTCACCCAAAGCCGTGGACGAATTGGTCCACGAAGGGGCGACCGGATCCGCTGATTTCCGGGAGTTCATAAAAAAGCTCGAAACGCCACGGGCGATCTGGTTGATGGTTCCCGCCGGCGTAGTCGATAACACCCTGGCTGAGCTCGTTACCCACCTTCAACCGGGTGACACGCTCATCGACGGCGGCAATTCCTATTACATTGACGATATCCGCCGCGCGAAAGAACTCTCGGCACACGGCGTTCACTATGTCGATGTAGGTACAAGCGGCGGCGTGTGGGGCCTTGAACGAGGCTACTGCATGATGATCGGCGGCGAAAACAGCGTGGTCAAACGTCTCGACCCAATCTTCAAGACTCTGGCTCCGGGTATCGGCGACGTGCCCCGTACGCCTGGCCGCGAAAAACTGGACGGTACCGCGGAATCCGGTTATCTGCACTGCGGACCGAGTGGCGCGGGCCATTTCGTGAAGATGGTCCACAACGGCATTGAATACGGCGTGATGGCGGCCTATGCCGAAGGGCTCGGTGTTCTGCGCGATGCAAACATAGGCAAGAGGAAAGAAACCGTCGATGCCGAAACGACACCTCTGCGTACCCCTGAACACTATCAGTACGATTTCAACCTGCGCGACGTAGCAGAGGTCTGGCGTCGCGGCAGTGTCATCGCTTCCTGGCTGCTTGACCTGACTGCGGCCGCGTTAGTTGAAGATCCTGCTCTTTCGAAGTTCGCCGGACGCGTTTCCGATTCGGGCGAAGGCCGTTGGACCATCAAGGCCGCCATTGATGAAGCGGTTCCGGTGCCGGTTTTATCTGCGGCGCTTTATCAACGTTTCGTCTCGCGCGGCGAAGCGGACTATCAGGACAAGCTGTTATCCGCGATGCGCTATCAGTTCGGCGGGCACCTGGAAAAGGCAGACGGGCAGCACGCGGCTTGACACTATGAAGACGAACAATTCACATTCCGACGCGCTGGTCTTTTTCGGCGCGACGGGTGATCTTGCCTACAAGAAGATCTTTCCCTCGCTACACGCGATGGTAAAGCGCGGCCATCTCAACATCCCGGTCATCGGCGTGGCGAAAGCCGGCTGGAACTTAGAGCAGCTGCGCGCGCGAGCTCGCGAGAGCGTAGAGAAACACGGCGGCATCGATCGTTCTGCCTTTGACCAACTGTGCAGATTGCTGCGGTATGTCGATGGCGATTACAAAGACCCGGCCACGTTTGAAGGCATTAGGCACGAACTCGGCTCGTGCGAAAGGCCCGCACACTATCTTGCCATCCCGCCCGTGCTTTTCGCGCATG
>JAFAUR010000209.1 GCA_019243205.1 Acidobacteriaceae bacterium
AGCGGTGGCCGGCTTGACGCATCTCGCCTAAATCGCGGCCTGGATCGTCTTCGAGCACGACGGCGAACTGGATGCGATTTTCGAAATCCTGTTCGACGGCTTCAATGATTGCTGTTTTGCCGGCAAGAAAGGTGTCGAGAATGTCGGCACCATGGCGCGGGCGGAGCCGTACGCGATCGCCTTTCCTGAGAACACTGTCATCTACGACGGCCGTGGTCAGCGGTTTGGTGTCGAGCGTGTCCCAGGTCGACCAAGCGTTGCCGGCTGGATGCTGCATGCCGCGAACGGCACCGTGAAGTTGAAGCAGGTGGTCCGGAGGAGCTGTCTCGAGGCGTTCCAGTAACTGGCGGGCACGGGGATCGGAATTGCGGAGCTCCTGTTTTTCTTTATCTGTAAGCGTGAGAACTCGAAGCGTCAGAATCTCGTCGATTTCGGTACCGTCAAACAGGTCGCCTCCGCTTTCGGGCGCGATCTGAGGAAAATCGTACAAGATGATCGGCGATCCGAGCATGGTATCCATCGTGCGCGGGTCTCCGACAAGAACGGGCCACACGCCCGTGTTCTGACAGCCGGCGACAGCATCTTTCAAATCGTCTGGCGGATCGGTTTGCGAGATGAAGTGGCCGCCATGAATGTTCATCACGCCGTGGGCGGAAGCAAGTGAGTGTAGCAGCGCGGCCTCGCGTGTCGACGTTTCACACTCAGTTGCGTTATTAACTTGAAGCGTGATGCGGAATAGTTCGGGACGAAGTGGTACTGCGCATGCCCGAAGATGTACTCGCACAGGCTTGTCACCCGAGGTGAAGGTTTCCTCGCGAGCAAAGTCTGAAGAGGCGAGTTCCGCGCAAGACAAGGCCGGGATCGTCATTTGCTGCTCGACTGCTTCCTGCCAGGATTGCTCGTCGGCATGGCGCGTGATCAGTTGCAGGAATCGGAGAGAAATATCAATTGCCGATTCCTTCGTCGCCTGCGCAAGACACTCCATGCGGAAGTAAGAACGATCGGAGCCGGTCTGTGCGGCGGCCCAGGCAGGCGGATACAGAACGCCGAAATTCCAGCGCTGTTGATTCTTTATGGCGGAGTGGCGGTATGGATAGAGAAGGTAGGCTTCGTATAACACTGCGCGCGCGATCTTCTCGACCATCTCTGTCATGATGCGGGCCGCTCCCGTTCGGCAAGCGCCAGCATGGATTGGATAGTCTCGTCGAAGGTCGCGAAACCTGAAGTCATCCTGAACCGATTGAGCTCTTGGAAAACGTCGCGGCGAAGCTGCAGGACCGCCGCATTCGGGTAGTGAAGGTCCATAAGTTGGTTCCAGGTTTGGACCGGCAAGCGGAAACGCGCTTCCTTATTCCATGAGATGGGCGCGACTTGCAGCGCACCGGAGCCATCGTGGAAGAAAACGGTTCCGCTGAACAGGAAAGTCAACGGCACTTCGCCATCATCGATGCCGTGAAAATATTTTGCCGTTGCCACAGTAAGGTCAAAGCTGCACGGCACGGCAAGAGAGTGCGTGGTGCTGCCCCTGAAAGCCGGGACGTTGACGGAAGTAATCGCCCAGGTCATCGGGCGTAGCGTATCGGACCAGCGAGACGGATCGTCGAACAACTCACGAAGATGAGATTGCTCGGCGGCCGTGTAGCGGCGACGAGCCACTTCGATTTGGATTTGACACCTGAGCAGGACTGTATGGATGGACTGTTCAGGAAACCGATTTGCGATTCCCAGATCGAAAGACAGCGCCGGAGTCAGCATGTCGCGCGCTGGGGACGCGCCCATAATCTCAAAGGACAGATCCGGCATGGGCGACCGCCTCCGGATAGGAACGCTCTTTCAGAGCGTCGAAGAATTCGCGGATACGCAGCCAGCCTTCTTCGCCGCCGGAAAAACCGCGCCAGTGTTTACGGACGATGCCGGTGAGCTTGTAGCATTCGTCGATGGGTGCCCGGAAGTACTCGTGAGCGCCGTTCATTCGATTGACCAGAAGCGCTTCCACATCCGGAGTGACTTTGGCGAGCGAAGGTATGTCGGCGACCAGGTCATCCCAGGCGTCGGCATCGAGCGGTGATTCTGTCGGGCCTGCCGGGCTTGGATAGACGGCGATCATTTCGCTCGTGACGCTCGATCGATAGATGAATGCAAGCCCGATTGGGATGCCGAGGCTGTTCCAAGCCTGGTCTGACATAACGAAACCGATAAGGTGCCGAATATCGCGCGGTACGCGCCGGTATTGCGTCTCGACATCTCCGCTAAAGAGAATGGCACAGGGATTACAGGCGCACAGAAGGCGACGCGTCTTCGGATTAAGGAGATGGTGGTGGTTGCTGGCAATGGCGGCCGAGCATAGCTCACAGCGCTCCACTTCGGGCTGTTTCCGGACAAAATAGCGCAGCGCCGCAAGGCCTCGCACGCCGGCAATGTGGCCTTCCGCCTTCATAGATGCGAAGCGTTGACGCCGTTCCCGGCAAGGAGGTTTGAAACAGGAACGAAGTTGGCGGGCGCCGGCTCTTTCAAGCCTTCGATAATCACCGTGCTGATTTCGGGCGCCGCCTGGAAAATCGCAGTCTCCACGCTCGCGCGAACGGGCGTACCGGACCATGACCGGACCGATTCGAAATGCAGCCGGACCGTTCCAGTCTCGATGGAAATGAGCGCGAGTTCAGCGCCTAACGACCGAAACATTCCGGCAAGTTTCTCCACCGCGCGATGAACGCGGGTTTCAAGATCATCGGGATGCAGATCGTGCAGGAGCAGCATGCTGCTGGCCAAGTCGTCACCGGCAAACTGCTCGATCAAATTACTGCCTTGCTCCGCGGTGATCTCGAGCATACGGTCGAGCGCCGCGGCATGGAAGTCGAGTACGGCCTGTAGAAGATCAATGGTCACAGCGCGAGCGGGGGCGTCGAGCGATTCAGCCCGATGCACCAGCGCTTCAATTTTGTCGATCCACTCCTGTGAGCGAACGTTGTTTTCCGGCATTGCACGTTTCCGTTGTTTACGGAGGCGGCATGTACGGCATACGGGGGTCGATCGGGTCGCGCGCTCCTGGGTTGATGCTAGTGGAGTCGCGCGCGGTGCGCCTGCCCGTCTCGCGACCGGGCTCGGGCCCTTTCTTTTGGACGACTTCTTCGCCGCGGCTGGTGCCCTCGGTATGAGAGGAAATGGTCGATTTCGGGGTGTGTGGCATTTCCTGTCCTTGCGCTAGGAATGAGCTCCCATCAAATTCGAATGCTGTGTGCTGATGGTCTTGCCGTTCCCGACATACATGTGAACGCCGCAGGGCAGACACGGATCGAAGCTGCGGACGGCGCGCATGATATCGATGCCCTTGAAGTTCTCGGGGCCATTTTCTTCGAAAATCGGCGTGTTTTGAATGGCGTCTTCGTAAGGACCCGGCGTGCCATAGAAGTCGCGCGGATTGGCGTTCCACGGCGTTGGCGGGTACGGATGATAGTTGGCGATCTTGCGGTCTCGAATCACGACGTGATGCGAAAGAACGCCGCGAACAGCTTCATGGAAACCGCAGCCTATGGCCTCGTCGGGCACCTTGAACTCGGCCCATGTCTTGGTGTCACCGCGCTTGAGGCACTCCATTGCTTTCTCGATGAAATACAGAGCCGCGGCGGCCGAATAAGCCTGGAAATAAGTGCGGGCGCGATCGCGTTCGATGGCATTGCTCCATTCCGGGATCTTCCACTCGAAAGAGGTTTCTGGCAGGAGAGCCGTTTTTGGCAGATTGATCTGCACACTATGGCCTGTAGCCTTGATGTATCCGATATCGACAAGCCCGTTGAGAGCTGTCGACCAGAGGCGCGGCAACGGCCCTCCGCCAGTATCGAGAGCGAGATGATCGCCTGTGCGCTTGTCGAGCCAACGCGGCGACATGACCCACGTGTAGTGGCCCTTGAAATCCCGCTTCTGTGGTTTGGGAATGGTTGTTTGATTCCAGGGGTGGCGCTTATCGACGGAATTGCCCAGCGGATCGCGTGATACGAAGGTCTCGCCGGTTTCTTCCCAGTCATCGTAGTAAGAACTACCGAGGAGAATCCGCATGTTCAGGTTGATGTCGACTAAGTCGTTCGTGACAACCTGGCCATCAACCAGGACACTGGGGGTCACGTACATGGCACGCCCCCAATTAGTCATGTGCTCGTATCGGTAATCGCAGACGGCGGGGTCGTTGAACGAGCCCCAACAACCCATCAGAATGCGGCGTTGACCTACTTTTTCGTAACCGGGTAGAGCCTGATAGAAGAAATCAAATAAGTCATCGTGCATGGGGACGACTTTCTTCATAAATTCGACATACTTCATCAGGCGGACTAAGTAGTCCGTAAAAAGTTGATGAGTGGGAACAGTTCCGGTGCCGCCGGGATACAGCGTGGACGGATGAACGTGGCGGCCTTCCATGAGGCAGAACATCTCGCGGGTCATGCGCGACATGACGAGCGCTTCGCGGTAGAACTCGCCGGTGAAGGGGTTCAGCGCCCGCATGATGTCGGCGATCGTTCGAAATCCGTGTTTGTCGCTATTCGGAGAGAGCGTCGCTTCGGCCTTGGTAAGAACGCCGGGATTGGTCTGTTTGACCATCGCTTCGCAGAAATCGACACCAACGAGATTGTCCTGATACAAGTTGTGGTCGAACATGTACTCAGCCGCTTCGCCCAGGTTGAGGATCCAGTCGCCCATGGGCGGGGTGGCCATACCGCAAGCCATGTTCGCGGCATAGACGGCACAGGTGGCGTGGTTGTCGCCACAGATACCGCAGATGCGGGACGTGATAAAAGGCGCATCCCGCGGATCTTTGCCTTGCATGAAGATGCTATAGCCTCGAAAGATGGAGGACGTGCTGTAGCACTCTGCGACTTCCTTATTTTCGAAATCAATCTTGGTGAAGATACCGAGACTGCCCACGATGCGCGTGATGGGATCCCAGTTCATCTCCACGAGATTGCGCTTTTTAGATTCCTGACTGCTAACTGGTTCTACGTATGTCGCCATGGATTCTCTCGCTCTCAATATGCTGCGGGTTGATAGCCCGTGGTTAGCTTGGGACCTCGGTGGCGCCACTTCGGTTCCTTGTTTGCGGTGTTATTCGTAATCGACCGCAGAGCGCGCATCGCGCGGCCGTAGCTTACGGCGACAGCGGATGACAAGGTTGCACCGGGCGGTTGATCCATGAAGGGCATGAATTTATCGGGGAAACCGGGCATAGTGCAGGCTATGCAGATCCCACCTACGTTAGGACAACCGCCAATGCCTCGCATCCAGCCGCGTTTAGTCACGTTGCAGTTGACCACAGGACCCCAGCAGCCGATCTTGACCAGGCATTTCGGCGAGCCGTATTCGTGGGCGAAGTCACCCTGCTCGTAGTAACCTGCGCGATCGCAGCCTTCGTGAACGGTCTTGCCGAACAGCCAGGTTGGGCGTAACTGGTCGTCAAGAGGAATGATGGGTGACAGACCTGCGGCCTGATACAGCAGGTAAAGCACGGTCTCCATCATGTTGTCGGGCTGTACGGGACAACCGGGTACGTTGACGATGGGCAGACCACCCGCGGAGCGGAAGTTTTTTCCGAGATAGTCGACCAGACCCATGCAGCCAGTCGGGTTGCCTGCCATGGCGTGAATCCCGCCATACGCGGCGCAGGTACCGCAGGCGATGACGCCCCATGCCTTGAGCGCGAGCCGGTCAATCCATTCACAGGTGGTGATGGGTTGTCCCGTGTTGTAGTCGGTGCCCTGCGCGGCCCAGTAACCTTCGCTCTTGATGCGTTCGTTCGGGATGGAACCTTCCACCACGAGCACGAATGGGTCGTAGCTGCCCTTTTCGGCTTCGTAGAAGTGCTTCATGAAGGCGTCGCCGACTTCCATAGCGAGCACCGGGTTGTGCAGGTGAACTTTCGGAATGCCGGGAATGGCTCCCAAAAGGATGTCTTCGATGCTGGGCTGTTCAGCGGCGGTGACCGAGACGGTGTCACCGTCACAACCGAGACCAGCCGTCAGCCAGACAATATGAACTTCGGAGACTCCGGAACTGCGCGGAGAAGACTGAGGGAGCGACGCGGTCGCCATTAGTCGTTTGCCTCCTGCGATGGGCTGCCAGGTCGGATGCGTACCGGGCAACGATGTTTCTTACCAGTTGGAAACTATCACAGTTTCGAGCGCCCGGCGCGACGTAATTGGAAAAATTTTTCTCTTCGTTCACGGACAGTACGAGATGTTCTGTGACGCAAAGCAGGCGATGGCAGCTTGGCCCAGGCTGATGCCGCCATCGTTGGACGGGACAGCGTTATTCGTCCAGACCTCGATCCCACTACGGTTGGCGCGGGATGCGATGTCCGCAAGCAGCAATTCATTCTGGAAGACACCGCCTGATAAAACCAGTAAGTCGGTGGAGTTTTGGGCGCAGAAGCCCGCGGCCGCTTGCCATAGTGCGGACGCAAGGGCGGCGTGAAATCGGCGTGCCAGTACTACTGGATCCATACCCGCTGAACGGTCTTCGATGAGTGCCGACAGTAAGGGGCGAAAGTCGAGCGTGTTGTCAGTAACCGGAAATGGGTAGGGATCTGCGGGCGGAGACTTGCGGGCGAGTTCTTCGAGCCAAATGGCGGCTTGACCTTCGAACGTGATGTCGCGTGTGAAACCACACAAGGCAGCGGCTGTGTCAAATAAGCGACCAACGGACGAGGTTTCAAACGTACGCAATTGCGTGCTCGCGAGCTCGAGGCAATCCGTGTACCGCCGCGGAAAATGGAAGGGCGGCTCGAGGAGATTGGGAGTGCCGTCGAGCTGGAAAAGGAAACCTGCCGCACACTGGACAGGAGAGCGCGCGGCGGCATCGCCTCCGATGAGCTGAGCGTTCCGAAGGTGAAGAACGCGCGTGAATCCTTCGGCGATGCTGCCGGTGAAAAACTCGCCACCCCAGATGCGGCCATCGTCGCCGTAACCGGTGCCGTCGAAGCTGATTCCCACAACGCGCCGTTCCCACGCTTCGCGCTCAGCCAATACCGAGGCGATATGAGCGCGATGGTGCTGGACGGGTATGTGCGTGCTCCCACGGAGATCGAGCGCCAGTTGAGTCGAACTGTACTCGGGATGCAGATCGTGTGCGATGACGGTGTCTTCCAATGGAATGCGATACATGCAAAGGAAGTCGCGAACGGTCTCCTGAAAGGCGTGGCGGCAGTCGAATTGATCGAGGTCGCCGATGTGCTGGCTGACGAACGCCTGACCGTCGACGGCAAGCGTAATCGCGTTCTTCAGATCGACGCCCAGGGCGAGCACGGGGCGGCTTTGAGGAAAGGTCGCGACAGCACCCGGAGCGTAGCCGCGCGACCGGCGGAGGACGGCGGCCCCGAAGATACCTGCGCGGGCGACGGAATCGTCCACGCGGCGTGTAATCGGGCGTTCACCAATGAGAAACGCGTCGGCGATGCCGGCGAGGCGTTCGCGCGCATCATCATCGCGGTAGGCGATCGGTTCGCTCGAACGGTTCGCGCTTGTCATGACCAGAATGTCCGGGGCACCCGCTGCGAAGAGAAGGTGATGCAGCGGCGCATACGGAAGCATGACGCCGAGTTCGTGATGATCCGGGGCAACTCCGGGAAGGTTGATCTTCGCAGGGGCGAGGACAATGGGCCGGGCGTTCGATAACAGAAGTTCTTCGGCGGCGGGACGAAGATCGACTATCTCGCGTGCGATGTCCAGATTCGCGGTCATAACCGCGAATGGTTTTTCGCGACGGAATTTCCTGTATCGGAGGGCAATAACGGCCTCTGCGTTCAGGGCATCACAGCTCAGGTGATAGCCGCCGATTCCTTTGACCGCGATAATGCGTCCGTGCCGGAGAAGTTCGGCTGCTCCGACGATGCCGGCGATACCACCTTCGAGCATCCCGTCGCATTCGAGAAGGTACCGGGGACCACAGCACGGGCAGGCAATCGGCTGTGCATGGAAACGGCGATCGAGGGGATCGTCATACTGGCGAGCACAGAATTCGTCCATCGCCCAGGCACGCATCGTCGTGCGCACGCGGTCGTATGGCAGGCTCTCGATGATGCTAAAACGCGGGCCGCAGTTGGTGCAATTGATATAGGCGTACAGGTACCGCCGGTCAGTTGGATTGAACAGCTCGCTAAGGCAGTCCTCACAAACGGGCAGGTCGGGCGAAATGCGCGTGGACGGAGCGCCAGTGCGGTCGCTGTGGCGGATCTCGAACGCGGTGATCTGCTCGGGCCTGACGGTCTCCACGGTCACGGAGCTGATTTGTGCGGCGTGCGGAGTATCGTGTCGTAGCGCGGCGGTGAAGCGGTCGAGAGCGGTTTCGTCGCCCTCAATGTGGATCTCGACACCGTTTTGGCCGTTGAGAACCCATCCGGTTAATCCGTTAGCGTGCGCCAGACGGTAAACGAACGGTCGAAACCCAACCCCTTGTACGATTCCGCGAACGCGAATGCGACGCGCGGGCATTCAACTTTGTGGCGTGTGGATCACACAGCCGCGTCCCTGCCAGCCGATTTGCACCGCATGCCCATCTTCAACCAGCACCGGAACGGTGCGCCGGCCGCCGGTTATCGTGAGCATACGGGTGAGCGCGTCGGGATCGTTCTCCACGTCGTATTCGAGAAATTCCCGGCGCTTCCATTCGAGCCACTCACGCAACTCCTGCGTGTACGGGCAGCTCGTGGTTCCGTAAAGCTCAGTCGCCATAACATGTAGTCTCAAGCAGGTCGCGGATGGTGTGATAGGTGGAGGCTTGCACTTCCTGAATGCGCGGGATGTAATCAGACCGGACAATCAGCGGAAGATCGGCAAGCCCGCGACGTAGAATTTCTCCGCCATCGTAGCCGAGTAAAGCAACAGTAAGGAGGCCACGCTTGCGGGCCTCTTCGAATGCGAGAATCACATTCTTCGAGCCGCCACTGGTGGAGATGCCGATCGCAATGTCCGCCGGACGTGCCTGCGCAATGAGTTGGCGTAGAAAGATGACTTCGGTTCCGACATCGTTCGCGAGCGCCGTGATGTTCGCGGGTTCGTGGGCGAGCGACACGGCTGGAACCGGCTTGTAGCGGGGCGGGGGAGAGATGCAGTCGATGGCCCAATCGTTGGCATCGGTAGCAGAGCCACCGTTACCAAACAGGATCAGCTTGCCGCCGCGGCGTACACGATCTCCGATGGCGACGGCCGCGTTTGCAATCCGGGCCGTCTCTTCATCGAGGACTTGTTGCCGTAGCCGGGCATCTTCGGCGACCTTCTGCTCGATAGACCCGGCCACATCGGCCAGAACTCCCGTTGTGGACTGCTTTTCCTGCCCAAGGAACGGATACAAGAAGCCTGCATCACCGACGTCGTGCCCGAGTTCGCGGTGCTCGAAGAATACGTGAACGGTTTCCCACAGAGTGTGGTAGAGAATCTCGATCAATTCCTGGTGAATGAACGGGTCGATCGAGACCGCGCCGGGCAGGGGAATCACCAAGGCTCCACGCGTTCTGGCGTCGCGGAGGGCGGCCTCGATTTCGGCATCGCCTTCGGGCGGAGCGAATCCCATCACCATGTCTTCCGGTTGCAGCATGGTGCGCAGCCAGGGAACGAAGAATGCTGAAACATCCAACGCCGGCAAAGCACGCTTGCCCACGATAACGGGATGGACAAATTCGACCGAGACGTGCTGTGCATCGGTCGCGTACGCGCCTTTGCCGAAGGCGAGAAGGCGACCGCCCTGGATGAAGCGATCGGACATGTCACGACACACTTCAGCCAGGCGTGCGGCCTGCGTGGCGAAGAAATTTCCGAAGAGCTTGTTGCGCTCGAAGAATCCCTCTTCGATGCGCGCTGTCAGTTCTGGCGCGGTAACTGGCATGCCCTAGCAAATTCTGGGCAGCGGATCACCGACGAGCATGTCGATAATGCGCGTGCCACCGTATCCGGTCACGCCCAGAACGGCGCCGCGGGGCTCTTCGCGAACTTCGCCGATGACAACGCTCTCCTCTCCGCCCGGCGTCTTATGCATTGCCTGCAAAGCTGCCTCTGCACAATCCGGAGCGATGATGGCGAGGAATTGTCCTTCGTTCGCGATGTGGAGCGGATCGAGCCCGAGAAGCTCGCAGGCTCCTCTGACCGCGTCGCGTACGGGTACGCGATCTTCCCAAACGTTGATACAAAGATCGCAGTCACGGGCGAGTTCATTCAATGCGGTCGCAACTCCACCCCTTGTAGGGTCGCGCATCCAGCGCACTCCGGTCGCGGCGGCCTTGGACAGAGCCTGAACGAGAGGCAAGACGGAACGAGTGTCGGAAGAGATCTCCGCGGCCAGATCGAGTTCGCCGCGAGCGAGCAGGACGGTCACGCCATGGTCGCCGACCGGACCACTGAGCAAAACCTTGTCACCTGGACGAACCGTTGCAGCTCGCATGTTGAGACCAGGAATTGGACGGCCAATCCCGGCGGTTGTGATGTACATGGAATCTGCTTTGCCGTGCTCCACGACCTTTGTATCGCCTGCGACTATGGCGACGCCCGCGCGCTGGGCGGCGGCGGCCATGGCTCGGACTTCAGCCTCGAGCACGGGGGTCGGCAAACCGGCTTCGAGGATGAAAGTAGCGACGAGAGACTCGGCGACGGCGCCCGATACGGCCAGGTCGTTTACCGTCCCGTTTACTGCAAGTTCGCCGATGGAGCCACCGGGGAATTGCAGCGGTTTCACGACAAAACTGTCCGTGGTGATCGCGATGGAGGCGCCATTAAGACTGACAGTTGCGGCATCGCCCAACGGCTCGCTTGAAGAGGGAAAAAGGAGGGGCGCGAAGAGACCTTCGATCAACCGGCGGCTCGCTTTGCCACCGGCCCCGTGCGCCATTTCGATTTGCCGATCTTTGAAGCGAGTTCCCGGTTCGCGCAGACTCCTGTCCAAAGAGGCTGTCCCGTTACTCTTCACAGTCGTCATCCCAGATCAGGCGGGCATGCTTATCTCGGCCAACGCGGACTTGCGATGTTCGTAGTTGTAATACGCTGCGCAACTCCCTTCGGACGAGACCATCAGCGCGCCTACCGGGTGCTCGGGTGTACATTCCTTGCCGAAGAGTTTACATTGTACAGGTCTAAGCGCGCCTTTGAGTACTTCACCGCACTGCGCCGCTTTGGGGTCGGTGACGCGAATGCCCGGTACCTGATAGCGCTGCTCGGCATCCCAAGCTGCGTAGCCCGGACGAATACGCAGAGCCGATTGCGAGATAAAGCCCATGCCTCTCCATTCGAAATAGGGCCGTAGTTCAAAGGCCTCAGCCATGGCCTTCAGGGCAGCCCGATTGCCTTCCCAAGGAACCACGCGCGTGTATTGATTTTCGACCTTCGCGCTACCGTCCCTGAGCTGGCGGAGAAGCATGACGATGGCCTGCAGAATGTCGGCCGGTTCGAATCCGGAGACCGCGATGGGTTTACGCTCGTTGCGCGCGATCCATTCGTAGGGCCGGCAACCGATGACCGTTGAAACGTGCCCGGGACCGATGAAGGCGTCGATCCGCATATCGGGCGAATCGAGAATGGCGCGGATCGCCGGGATGATGGTGACGTGATTGCAAAAAACGGAAAAGTTCTCGATGCCCAGGGCCTTCGCGCGGATCAAGGTCAGGGCCGTCGATGGAGCGGTGGTCTCAAAGCCGATGGCGAAGAACACGACTTGCCGCTCAGGATTCTTCTGCGCAAGAGCTAAAGCGTCGGCCGGGGAGTAGACGATCCGGACGTCCATGCCGCGAGCCTTGTGCTCCAAAGGGCTGCCTTGCCTGCCGGGGACCCGCATCATATCGCCGAAGGCAGTGAAGATCACGTTCGGGTCATGCGCGATCGACAGCGCGTCATCGATGCGGCCCATGGGCAGCACGCAAACCGGACATCCCGGACCATGGATCAACTCGATATTCGACGGGAGGAGATCTTTGAGACCGAAACGATAAATCGCATGAGTGTGGCCGCCGCACACCTCCATGAAACGGTAATGGCGATCGGGGTCGGCAAGTCGGCGAATTTCGTCGGCCGCCTTTGAGATCACTGCCGGGTCACGGAATTCGTCAACGAACTTCATGTTCCGCCTCTAACAATCTTTGGAGCTTCCTGTCCTGTGTCGGTCGGACCGGGTTGCGGATTTCCGTATCCGTGCGCTTCTTCCATTGCGGCCTGCTGCTCACCTAGCATCGCGAGCATGTTCAATTGATCGAGAG
>JAFAUR010000351.1 GCA_019243205.1 Acidobacteriaceae bacterium
CGTAAAGGTCGAACTTCTTGATGCGCCCAGCCCGCTGCCGGCGCCAGAGAGTTTCATGGACACTCTGGATCCCATTTACCGCAGGCTTCCAACCTACCGTTCGCTCGACGAACACCTGCGCGGCGAATTGCGTATCCTGCTTGCGGAGGAAGCTCGCCGATGGATCAAGGAGGATGTGCCGGCTGGTCGCACAGCTAAGGCGCACTTGGCGATCGCACGCCGCTCTGGTCGCCCATGCTAGGTGCGAGTCTCAACGATTCGTGATTGGAGAGTGGCCGGGTGAGGAAGTACTTCGGAAATCTCGTAGTCTTTTCGCGAAGATTTATGACGTGCTTGAAACGCCTTACGACTTAGGGTCAATTGTTTGGGAGAGAGCCAGCAATTTCGGGTCGTCGGGTCTTGCTCCACATGATTGTAAGCATCACATAAACCCCGGTCGCCAGCGCGGGAGTTGTAATTGCAGATTTAGTTGCTCATCCACTAAGTGCGGTGTCGCGCAATTCCACCTCGCCGCTGATTCGCCGCAGGCTGCGTTCAGAGCAACGTCGGAAATACCGAGGATCAAAATGTCTACATTATCAGTGCGAACCCATTCTTCCACGTGACGGCGGGGCAGGGCGATTTCGCCCGCGGCATAGGTAAACCTCGTCATTTCAGACCGCCGAAGCCCCACCTCAATGGAGCCGGGCTGCAGCAGCATCGCGAGATTCTGCTCACGAAACAACTGCATGCGCGGTTCTCCGACAAGTGCACGCGGATACGATGCGACCCTCATCCTTTTCTCCATCCTGTCGGGCTCGTCGATGCGCGAGCCACGATGGACAATTCAGCAAAATTGGACCCACAAGCGCAGTTTTGGACACAACTCAATCACCGGCCTGCGTTTTCCTGAAGTTAGAAATGGAAACAAGCATGCTCCTACCAGCACGAACAATCAATTCGAGCAGTGAACCTTTGTTCAACATCATGGGACCGGTGGTTCAATTCCTCCTGGATCCGGCCGACGCTTCCGGCGCCTTTGGGCTAATTCGCGGAATCGTTCCACCAGGTGTTGCGGTGCCGCTGCACAGCCACGCGGATCCGGAGGCGATGTATGTGTTAAACGGCTCACTGGAGTTCTTGCAGTACAGCGAGCATTCCAGCCGTTGGCTGATGGCTCAGTCTGATGAAATCATCTGCATACCGGGCGAGGTGAAGCATGCTCTACGCAATAGCTCGTCAAAGCCCGCCACGGTGCTTCTCGCAACCACCCCTAATATTTACGGGTTCTTCCGCGAGCTCGCGAGCCCTTTCGAGCCCGATCGGCCGGCCGGGCCACCAACGCCAGAAGATATGCAACGCTTGCTGACGCTCAGCGCCAAGCACAATTATTGGATAGGTTCGCCCGAAGAAAACGCGGCTATCGGTCTGAATGGCCTCTTTGCTCCGGAAGTGCGGGATTAAGAGCGTAAACCGAAACTTCGAGCCTATGCACTTCATCGTAGGAGCTGACGACCTTGCAGGTTCCACGAGCCCCGCTGTTCATCCATGCAGATGCTTTCAGCTGACCTTGTTGTTCGATATATCAGTTCCTTCGCGAAGGGAAATTTAGTGATCCATTCAGGAATAAAACTGCGCGAGTCGTGTTATGACATCCGTCAGCACAAATAGTCCGAACGCTGGAAACGCCGAGCAAGATTTTCGCGAGAGCGCTCTACAGCATCTAGACGGACTGTACGGCTATGCTATGACACTGGCACGCAATCAGGCGGAGGCGGAAGATCTCGTTCAGGAGACGTATCTCCGCGCGCTGCAGGCTTTCGAGCGGCTCCGGCCTGATAGCAATTTGAAGAGCTGGCTCTTCACCATTTTGCGGAACATCCGGTTGAACCAGGTCCGCGACGGCGTGAGCAAGCCGCCAGTAACGGAGATGGACGGGCCCTCCGACTGCCCACGACAGTTCGAGGATAAGTCAGCAAAAGATCCGCTTTACTTGTACATGAACAAAGCCAAGCAAGCAGATGTACAGAAGGCCATCGAAGAGTTACCAGCGGTCTATCGTGAGGTCATCGTGCTGCGCGAATTCGAGGAGCTGAGTTACGACGAGATTGCCCAGGTTTTGGATTGTCCGCCTGGCACGGTGATGTCGCGGCTGAGCAGGGCGCGAGAAAAGCTCAAGGAGATGCTGCAGAACTGGAGTTTGTCTGCAGGTAAGGCAGCAAACGAGGCAGGCCAGTATGAGTCGTTGTGACGAGGCTACGTCTGAAATCGATTTATATCTGGACGGCGAACTTCGCGGCGATGAGTTAGAGGCCTTCAACCATCACGTAAAACAATGCGGGTCATGTCGGAGAGCGCTCTCGGAGCGACGCCGACTTCTCGAACAGATCCGTTCGGCCCGACCGCTGTATGCGCCCTCGTCGGAATTTCGGGCAAAAATGGCGGCGGTTTTGGCGGCGCCAGCTGACGGCTCTAGCGGCGCATCAGAGCGGAGTGAAGCGGCACACACCGCTGCAAAAGGTCATACCCCCTTTTGGCTCCTATGGCTCAGAAGTAAGCCTATCCCGGCACTGGTCGCCTGTACTCTCGCGATCGCTGGGAGCGTGACTTTGTGGAAGGTGTCGCAAAGGGACGCCCGCGCTAACGCATTCGTGGATATGGCAGTGGAAATTCATC
>JAFAUR010000474.1 GCA_019243205.1 Acidobacteriaceae bacterium
GCCTGCAAACTTCGAAAACGCCGCGAAGGCGACTTCCTGCTTTCGTCGGAGGTTACCGATGACCTCTTCGGTCTCGAGCATCTGAACGGCGTAGCAACCCGGATATTCTTTGATGCCGAAACAGTTGTTCCCTGACTGGTGAGAGCCCCAGTTCCTCTCGAGCGTCCACTGCGCTACGGTCACCTCGGCGGGAACCGCTATTCGGTTCTGACAGCATCAGATGCCGCGGCCTTCAATCCTCAAATTGCAAATGAGACAGCACGGTCTTGCACCACGAGTTTGCCGAACCACTGCAACGCGCTCGACGTAGAACCAGCCGAACTAGCTGACTTTCCTGAAGATCGCAACGGTGAGAACTTTGTGAACAGTCCTAAAGGGAAGCCAGCCAGCGACGAATCATGGTTTTCGTTGACTCATCGATCTCGTCATCCGTCAGCCGTACCTGGCGCGTGTGAATTTCGAGCATCTTACGTGGTCCAGCGGGCGCCTGGTCGTCCCGGGAAGCTTCCAACCGGACTACCGGATCATGCGGCTCGTCGATTACCCGGACGATCCAGTTGCTCGCCGCCTTGCTTTCGTGATGGACGAACTTTTCGATCGCCTCGCGCTTAGGCGTGTGTGCTTCCATGAGCACAATAGTAACTTACGCGATGGCGCCTGCCGTACCGTCATCACTCATCGCCAAGCGATGTTTTTCGATGAAATCCTGGGCGTCTTTGCGGGTTTCAAAGACGCCACATATTCCCGCACCTCTTACTCTGGCGAGCAAGAACATTTCCTCGCGAGGGCATTCAACGGCCTCCATGTTCCCGTGTTTTAGAAGCACGACCACACGAAGCAACTACGTTAGGGTACGACGCGCAGGCAAATTTAGCGAACAAGTTGATAAATTTTAACTAATTATTTGCAAATTACCTGCGCAGATAACTGTCGGTTTTGTTTAGCCAATCTTCCCGTGGCGGCGTGAAGATATCTAAACCGACGAAATCCTCCAGCGCGACTGCCGAATGAGGCATGTCAGGCGGGATGCAAATAAACTCTCCGGCTTTAACAATGATTTCCTTGCCATCGATGAAGAATTTCATTGAGCCCGATTCCACATAGCTCACTTGTTCATTTGTGTGTTGGTGGAGTGGCACTTCGCAATCCTTTTTCAAAAGAATATGTGCCATCATCACCTTCGTTCCAACCACCAGTTGACGCTGGAACAACGGGTTGACGTTCTCCACCGGAACCTCGCTCCACCGGATGTGCTTTGGTGCAGATTGTACAGCTTCACTCATTGTCTTTCCCTCATCGTTCACAGCCCTTTATACATCCCGCCATCTACCAGGATTGTTTGTCCCGTGATGAACGAGGCTCGTTCCGACGCCAGCCACACGACCGCATCCGCAACCTCATCCGGTCGGCCTAAACGCCCGAGTGGAATCTGCGACGTCCAAACACCCTGAACTTCTGCTTCCGTCTTTCCCGAAGATGATGCGAGCCGCGAGTACAACTCCTTCAAACGCTCTGTTGCCGTGTAGCCTGGCCCGACATTGTTTACCGTGATCCCGTCTTTCCCGAACTCATTTGCCAGGCTGCGCACCAGGCCGGCCACCCCCGTCCGCACGGCATTCGACAAGATCAACTGCGGTTGCGGCTGGCGGACGGTAATGGAACTAATCGTGACAATGCGACCCCAATGCTGCTGCAGCATGTAGGGAATCGATGCACGCGCGAACGCGACCGTCGAGCGCAGATTCAACGCAAATGCGTCGTTCCAGTCGGCGTCCGTCGTTTCCAGGAACTCCTTTGCCGGCGGCCCGCCCGCGTTCGGAACACAGATGTCAACACGTCGGAAGCGGTCGTGAACGGTGCGAATGAAGCCTTCAATTGCCGAACTATCTCGAACGTCAAACGCCTCCGTGTAGGCCGTTACGCCGAACCGTGCTTCAATCTGTTCACTGGCCCGGCTCAGCGCAGTCTGGTTGCGCGAGCAAAGCGCGACATTCGCGCCCTCGGCAGCCAATGCAGTTGCCACTGCAAATCCAAGTCCTTGGCTGGACCCGGCCACTACGGCAGTTCGACCTTTTAAACCGGTTTCCATCCGCGTTATCGCAACGCAGCCGTGGCCGGGAGACCTTCGAAATGCGGTGTTACACCCAGATTGTAGAAGAGAAACGCGTAGGCATCGGCAGTTTGCTCGAGCTGTTTGGTCGTGCTGCTGGGTCCGTGTCCGGAATTTGTGTCGATCCGGATCAGCACGGGATTCGTATGAGCGACTTTCTCCTGCATCGTTGCCGCGTATTTGAACGAATGTCCAGGTATGACGCGATCATCGTGATCAGCAGTAGTGATCAACACCGGGGGGTAGCGCACTCCCGCTTTTATGTTTTGGATAGGAGAGTACGCGTATAAGGCTTTGAACTCCTCCGGATTCTCGCTTGATCCGTAGTCTGCAATCCAGTTCCAGCCGATCGTGAATTTCTGAAACCGCAGCATGTCCATTACCCCCGCATGAGCAATCACGGCACGGAACAAATCCGGCCTCTGGTTCGTTACCGCGCCCATCAGAAGCCCGCCGTTCGAAGTTCCTTCAATGGCGAGCTTATCCCGGCTCGTGTATCGATTCGAAATCAGCCACTCCGCGGCAGCGATGAAATCGTCAAACACATTCTGCTTGTTCAGCTTCATTCCGGCGTGATGCCAGTCCTGCCCGTATTCGCCGCCGCCTCGAATATTCGCCGAGGCATAAACAAAGCCCTGTTCGAGGAGCGCCAGCCGAAGCGCGGAAAAAGTCGGATTGGTTGAAATGTTAAAACCGCCATACGCCGAAAGCAGAGTCGGGTTCGCGCCGTTCAGCTTTAACCCCTTCTTGTAAACCAGAAACATCGGAACGCGCGTGCCGTCCTTGCTCTTGTAAAAGATTTCTTTCGTTTCGTATGTGGAAGGAACGAAACCTGGGATATCCGGGGAGTGCAAAACCGTGCTCTCGTCTGTCGTCATGTCGTAACGGAAGATGCTTGGCGGGTAGTTGAACGAGGAAAAAGAATAGAAAAGCACTTTGTCCTCGCGATTCCCTTCTACGGCATCTCCGCCAGGTCCTGCTGCAACGCTTCCGGGACCAGGCAGCTTTATGTCTCGCTCATGCTTACCCGACATGCTGTAGATCGAAAGAAGCGAGGCAACGTCCTTGCTGTAAGTCGTCACCAGTTTGCCTCCGGCTACCTGCGCTCTTTCCAGGATTTCCGTCTGTTGCGGGAGCACATCCGTCCACGGCGAAGTGGCGTTTTGGGGATCGAACATTACCACTCGCCCTCGGGGCGCATTCCAGTTTGTTCTGACCAGGAACTTGCCGTCCGGGTCGTCAATCACACGGTAATCGCTATTCCCGATTTCGCTGACGATCGGGCTGAAATTACTGTTGCCCTGGCTCAGGTCGCAATAGAAGAGCGCATTCCCATCCTTACCCGTACCGCGGTCCGCGATTGTCAGGATGGCATAGCGCTCGTCTTCCGTTGTGGTCACCTGATGAAACCGCTGCCGGTGCACCTTGTCGTCATAGATCAACGTGTCCTTGTCCTGTGGGTCGCCGAGGTGGTGGTAGTAGACGCTGTGGTTTTCATTTTTCGACACCAGCTCACGGCCTTGCTCCGGGGCAGGATAACGGCTATAGAAGAAACCATCGCCCGACCAGGCCAGATTTGAGATTTTCAGCCATTTCAGCCGGTCATCCAAAACCCTACCCGTAGCGACTTCGGCCACTCTCGCTTCTTCCCAGTCCGATCCGCCTTGCGACACTGCGAAAGCGACATATTTGCCCGAGCGCGAAGGCGAAAACTGCAGGAGTCGTGATGTTCCATCCGCCGAAAATTTGTTCGGATCGAGCAGAACTCGGGACTCTCCTTGCAACCCGGTCTGCACGTACCAGACGCTCTGATTTTGCAAGCCGTCATTTTTGGAAAAGAAGAAATACGGCCCGCGATGGATCGGTGCGGTGTACTTCGGATAATTGAATAACTGCTTGAGCCTTGCCTGCAGCTCTTGCCGGTACGGTATCTTGCTGAAGTATTCAGCCGTGATCTTGTTTTCCGCTTGCACCCACGCTGCGGTCTCAGGCGATCGATCGTCCTCGAGCCATCGATACGGATCCGCTACCGATGTGCCGTGATAGTTGTCCACTTGGTTAACCTTCTTAGCGGCCGGATATTGGATCTCGTCCGACAGCAAGGGACCACTTGCCAGAATCACGCTAAGAGTAAGTCCGTTGAAGAAACGTTTCATCCGATCACCTCGCTCGAGAAGCCTCCAGTGATTATCACCTAGTGGGTCGCAGCCCGCCGCCCCTCACCTTTCGAATCTGCGTTCATTCGGTATGTTGGCCGCCGAGCGAGCGCTTTCAGCGATCTTCTGAGCGAGATCCTGCAGATCGGCGACTCGACTGTCGTTCTGCCCGGAACAACTCAGATCAGGCGACCTCTCCCCTTTAAACTCGATATACAGGCGTGAACCGAACGACGCGCTTTTCATGCAATGCCGGGCCGGCAAATCACCTAGCGCGCCTGCTTCTTTCAGCCGGTCGAGCAACCTTTTGCAAAGCGTGCCATCCAGCTTTATCTGCTTGCCCCCTGTCCCTTCTCCCGGGCTTGCGATCGCGGTTCCATGCTCATCGAGGGTCACCCGAACGCCCGGACGATTCGTTGATCCGGTGTCTATGACGGTCGCCTGAGGGTTCTGCAGAGCTGCATCTCCACATACGATTCCTGATAGAACAAACAGAAGAGCAAAGAGCATCCGCATGCCACGATTCTCGCTCTTCCGGTCTGAGGATCAGTTCGTGGATGTTGCGTTACGATTGGCCGCGCGCGCCTTGGCCACCATCTCTCGCACCTCGGCTGCGAGCGTCGGGGCATGGTAGCAGATACCGTCTTTGATCGTCCATTCGACCCCGCCGGTATGCACCGACCGGCCGTTCTTTACGACGTCAATGCCGGTGGGATACAAAACTTTCATGTTTTCGAGCGGGTTGCCGTTTACAACGATCAGATCTGCCAGATAACCCGGACGCACGCCGCCGATCTTGCCTTCCATTCCGAGGATTTTCGCGTTGTTGCCCGTCACCTGCTGGATCACTTTAATCGGACTGAAGCCCGCTTCTTCGTGTAGCTCCAGTTCCCTCAACAATCCGAACCCGTAAATCTGGTAGATGAACCCTGCGTCATCGCCCGCGCCGATGAGGCCTCCCATCCTATCGAAGTCGATGAGCGCTGCCATCCAGATCCGGTAATTTTCCTTCCAGAACACCTCATCATTCGAGGTCCATCCGATGAAATACGATCCGTGGTTCTTCGGATTCGGCCGGAAGTATTCTTCGAGTGTCGGATGCAGATATTCCGCAAACCAGGGCTGATTCTGTGCCCGTTGGAGATCGCGGCTCGCTTCATAGATGTCGAGTGTCGGATCCCATGCCACGTTGGCCTTCACCATAGCCGCCAGCACGTCCTGCAGACGTTTTGGATCAGCCTCTCGCCATAGATGGCCCGCGTACCGGAAACGATCGGTCTCGTTGTTGTAGTTATAATCGGCCGGAAAATTCTGCACGCCTCCAGGAATCGCCGCGTCCGGAATCCCGTACCAGTGTTCAATGCTGCGTGTACCGAAGTGAATGTCGTCCCAGGCATTCGTCTCCTCGACACCCACATGATGGGCAATGGGCAATCCCAGCTTATGCGCTTCATCTTCTGCGGCCTCCATCACGTCGCGATACATCCCGAGAAACTTCACGCCATCGGCCCCCATGGCTTTGAGTTCGCGAATGCGTGCTCGCGCTTGTTCCGGGTTTGATGGCACCGGCGATGTTGCCGAGAACATCGGGTACACCAGAAAGCGCGGCGCGGCAATTTCACCCGCTGCGCTCTTCGCGCGCAAGGCAAGCGTCTTTTTCGTGTCACTGCCCACGTCGCGTACGGTCGTGATGCCGCATGACAACCAGATCTTCAATTCGTAGTCCAGCGGCTGCGGAATGCCACCGCGTTCGTCCTGCGTGTGCGCGTGCGCATTGATGAGGCCCGGCAGAACATACTTGCCCGTCGCGTCGATCTCGGCATCCGCGGGAAGCCGCTTGCTTCGCCCGCTCTGGAGCGCGACGGGATCCAGCGGAACGACCGCGACGATACGGTCCCCCTCGATGATGATGTCCTTCGGGCCCGACGCCGGAGTGCCGTTTCCGTCCTCTATAATGGCGTTCCGGATTGCCAGTCGCCCGTAGCGCTTGCCGTTGACTGCCTTCGCAGGCGTCTGGGCAGTGAGCGCCGTCGCGAGCCCAAGCAAAATGGCCAGACCCGACAGCCATCGGTACATGTTCACCTTCGTGTGTGAGCGCATCTGTCGATTGCCGAATTATGCCATGGCTCGTATTGGCGTCGCAGCCTTCCAGCAGGGACTAGCCGAACGGCGGGTGCACAACCCTGCCCAGACTTCGCAAACTGAACTCATGAGTAAACCGTCTTCTTTTCCGGGGCGGGTCGCGGAAGTCCTGCGACGGTCTACCGTTCAGGTCAAGTCTGACTTCGCCGCTGTGGGCGGAGTAGGATCGGGAATCATCCTGCCCGGCAACGCCGTGCTGACGAACGCGCACGTCGGTCGCGGCAACAATATCAGCATTGAGTGCTGGGACGGCGCAGCCATGCGCGCAGCGGCCGTCCGTTCCGATTCTCAGCGTGATCTCTGCCTGCTCGAATGCGCCGGCAATCTCACGGGCCCGCCTGTCACTCTCGGCGACTCTGAGCGCCTTCAACCCGGAACACCAGTTTTTGCTGTGGGCAATCCGCTGGGCTTCATCGGGGCTGTCTCTACGGGGACCGTACACTCCATAGGGTCCTTCGGACTCCGTTCGCCACTGCTTCGCCAGTCCTGGATTCGCGCGCGGCTTGTGCTCGCGCCTGGTAACTCCGGGGGTCCGCTCGCTGATTTCACCGGCGCGGTCGTCGGTCTTAATACGATGGTGGTTTCGGGTGGCATTGCTCTGGCCGTACCGAGCCGCGGCATTCAATCTTTTCTGAAGAACTCCGGCGTGACGCTCGGTGTCACCATCCGCCCTGTGCGCCTGCCGGACGGTGCGACGGCACTTATGATTCTCGAACTTTCGCCGGGCGGACCCGCTGACGTAGCCTCACTGCTTCCCGGAGACATTCTGCTTTCCGCGAACGACCGCCCGCTCGTTTCACCCGATGCTTTGGAGCAGTCCATGACGGATGCCAAAGACGGCCAATTGCATCTGGTCTTCCGTCGCGGTGGGCAGTCCAATGCGCGCCAGGTTACGGTTCAGCTTCAGCCCGTCCGTCTGGGCAAAGCTGCTTAGCCTTCCTCCCGGCATCCCCCGCGCTGTTACTGCATCGGAGAATCATGCCAAAAATCGTCCGATTCCATAAGACTGGCCCACCTGAGGTGCTGAAGATAGAAGATCTGCCTCTCGAAGAACCTAAGGAGAACGAAGTCCGACTCAAGGCCGAAGCGCTAGGTCTGAATCGCGCAGAGGCGCTGTTTCGCATGGGCGCTTACCTCGAAGATCCGAAGCTGCCCGCACGGCTTGGGTACGAAGCTTCAGGCACCATCGACAAAGTCGGACCTGGTGTCAGCACATTCAAACCCGGGGATCGTGTCAGTGTCGTTCCGTCGTTTTCGCAGAACTCATATGGGATGTACGCCGAGTACCCGATCGCGCCACTCCATTCCATTGCCCGGTATCCCGACAAACTATCCGCTGGGGAAGGTACTTCCATCTGGATGCAATACTTCACCGCTTGGGGCGGTCTCAACCATTACGGCAGGCTCAGTAGCGGCCAAAGCGTATTGATTACCGCCGCAAGCAGCAGCGTTGGAATTGCGGCTATCGAACTGGTGAGGCTCGCGGGCGCGCACCCTATCGCCGTTACCCGCTCATCTTCTAAAAAGAAATTACTGGCTGACCTCGGGGCCGAACATGTAATTGTGAGCGCTGAGGAGGATCTCGTAGCTTCAGTGAAAAATTTCACACGCGGCAAAGGAATCGAACTCATCTTTGATCCCGTCGCGGGTAAATTCCTCGAAACGCTGGCTGCAACCGCCGCGCCTGGAGCGCAGATTATCGAGTACGGGTTGCTCAGTGGCGAGCCTACGCCGTTCCCGCTTCACAGCGCGCTCGCAAAAGGACTCAGTATCCGTGGCTACACGCTTTTTGAGATCGTTACGAATCCGGAACTTCGCGAAAAAGCCGAGCGCTTCATCTTTGCGCAATTGGAAACGGGAATGCTAAAGCCCAAGATCGATCGAACATTCCCTTTCGAACAGATCGTCGATGCCCACCGACACCTCGAATCCAACAGTCAGGTTGGCAAGGTCGTCGTCACGATTCCATAACGTCTGCATAACATCGACGGGGCTGCACGCTGAAGGTGGCATAATAACTTCACTTCCAGTGAAATCGGTCGTTGTTCTCGCACCTGCGGTGCTTATCGCGACGCTTCTTTTGTTTGGGAGCGGTATCGGAAATGATTCGTCGCCCGACCTGCCCCACTTTAACGCTGACAACCAACTTCTGCCGCCCGAACATTACCGCGAATGGGTCTTCCTGACAGCCGGTTTTGGCATGACGTACAACCCGTCCACGGCCTCAAGCAGCGATGCGCCGTTCGATAACGTGTTTGTCAATCCCCCGGCATACAAGACGTTTCAAGAAACCGGTTCGTGGCCGGATGGAACTATCTTCGTCTTAGAAATTCGCTCATCTGCCAGCAAAGGATCGATCAATGAAGGCGGACATTTTCAAAGGCAGGACGTTCGCGCTGTTGAGGTCCATGTTCGGGACGAGCACCGATTTCCCGGGAAGTGGGCCTTTTTTGAAGTCCGCGGCAAAAATCCCTCTTCTGCCGTCCCGCGCGATGCATCGTGTTACTCCTGCCATTCGGCTCATGGCGCGGTTGACACCACGTTCGTCCAGTTTTACCCTACACTGATTGAAACCGCCAAAGCCAAGGGAACCTACAAAGCTCCCGAGTAGTTCGCAGTTTCCAGCTTAATGAACAACGAAAACGCAATTACCGGCACGCCGGTAGTCAAAGAAATGCGTGTCATCCCGGTTGCCGGTTATGACAGCATGCTATTGAACCTGAGCGGCGCCCACGGTCCGTTCTTCACGCGCAACATCGTCATTTTGAAAGACAGTTCCGGCCACGTCGGCGTCGGCGAAGTGCCGGGTGGTGAGCGCATCCGCCAAACGCTCGAAGACGCGCGAGAACTGGTCTTGGGCCAATCTCTCGGCAACTACAACAACGTTCTTCAAAACATTCATCAGCGATTCGCAGATCGCGACGTTTCTGGCCGCGGTCTGCAAACATTCGATCTTCGTACAACGGTTCACGCCGTTACAGCAGTCGAGTCCGCGTTGCTCGATCTTCTGGGCCAGCATCTCGGCATACCCGTTTGCGCGTTGCTGGGTGAGGGTCAGCAGCGCCATTCCGTGCCAGTACTCGGATATCTCTTCTTCGTCGGCGATCGGAAAAAAACCGATCTGCCGTACGCGAGCGCCCCCAATTCAGCAGACGATTGGATCAGGCTGCGCCATGAACAGGCGCTCACGGCTTCCGAGATCGTCTCGCTGGCCGAAGCTGCACAAGCCCGCTACGGATTCTCAGACTTCAAGCTGAAGGGCGGAGTCTTATCCGGTGAGCAAGAGATGAATGTGATTGAGGCGCTTGCCGACCGGTTTCCAAAGGCTCGCATCACCATCGATCCCAACGGCGCATGGTCGCTGCGCGATGCCATCCGCCTGTGCACCGACCACCGCAGATCGCTAGCGTACGCCGAAGACCCCTGCGGTGCCGAGAGCGGCTATTCCGGGCGCGAGATCCTAGCAGAATTCCGGCGCGCAACAGGTGTGCCCGTTGCGACCAACATGGTTGCGACCGATTGGCGTGAAATGACGCATGCCCTTCAACTCCAAGCCGTTGACATCCCCCTCGCTGATCCCCATTTCTGGACCCTGTGCGGTTCCGTCCGCGTGGCGCAGGTATGTCGTGACTGGAATCTCACGTGGGGTTCTCATTCCAACAATCACTTCGATATTTCACTCGCCATGTTCACCCACGTGGCTGCCGCGGCGCCTGGCAGAATCACCGCCATCGACACTCACTGGATTTGGCAGGATGGCCAGTACCTCACCTGCGATCCTCTGCGCATCTCGGCCGGTGCCATCTCCGTTCCCGACGCCCCTGGCTTGGGCATCCAGCCCGATATGGGTGCGATCGAATCGGCACACAAGCTGTATCTCGAGGGCGCACTCGGAGCGCGCAATGATGCGGTAGCCATGCAATACCTGATTGCGGGTTGGACCTTCGACAATAAGCGGCCTTGCATGCTGCGGTAGAGCAAATCGGGCACTTTCGCCCGCCTGACACTCGATTCGTATAGATTCAATTGGATTCGTCTGTTAATCAAAGCAGTTCCAACCATCAACGCTAGAGGTCTATCATCGAATGCTACATACTCGTCCCATCGCGCCGCATTTGACCAGACATTCCGCTGTGGGCAAAGTTAGGCGGCCTTACGGAGATCCCGTTTCTGAGCTCAAAGACATCACCCAATTCGAGCCCATTCCGGAAACGGCCCCGGCCAATCTCAAGCTCCGCTGAACATCTTCGATCAAGGCGAGCAATAACGCGAATTCAGCGGGAAAACTGGTCTTTCATTGCGTCGGCGACATTGGCGGCATCCACGGCACGGCTACTCAGGAAGCGATTGCGGTTGCTATGGAGAATCAACTCAAGGCAGCTGCCGATTCCGATAAACCCGCATTCTTGTATCACCTCGGCGATGTCATCTACTTCAACGGCCAGAGCAGCCTTTACAAAAGCGAATTCTACGAACCGTATCAGTATTACCCAGCGCTGATCTTCGCTATCCCCGGCAATCACGACGGAGACACTCGCGTGCAAAAAGGGGATCTGCCGGATCCGGAGCCTTCCCTCTACGGCTTTTACAACAATTTCTGCGATACCGCGCCCCACCACGTCACGCCCTATCGCATGTCGATGACACAGCCCTATGTCTACTGGGCTCTCGATGCTCCGTTCGTCACCATCATCGGCCTGTACTCAAACGTTGAAGGCAGCTTGGATGCGCGAGGACGCAACGACCAGCAGCACTATCTGGAGACTCAGATGAAAGCTGCCGATCCAAAGAAGAAGCTCCTGCTCACGGTTCACCACCCGCCGTTTTCTCTGGATCATTGCACGGCAGGTCGCCGGACATCCTGACTGCGATCGATAGTGCGATCTCTTCTAGCGGCCGTACACCCGATGCCGTCCTCTCCGGAGACGTCCACAATTACCAGCGGTTTTCGCGAACGCTGAATCACCGCGAGATTCCGTACATTGTTGCCGGAGCGGGTGGTTACGCCAACGACGCCCGCAGCATGCACAAGTTGCAGAAAGGAATCGAACTCGAGAAGCTCCCGTTTCAGACCACAATCAAAACTCTGAAACTCGAAAAGTTCCAGCAGGACCAACCCGGCTTCCTTCGGGTCACCGTCTCACCAGACACTCTGGGTTTCGAAATATTGGATCGTGCCGTTCGACGACAGCGCCCCCTCGCGCTTCGATCATTTTTCTATCTGATGAGCAGGCGTAGATCCGGTTTCTGAGTCTCCATTAGAGACCGGGTGCGGGCGTATAATCACGGGATAATTCATTCCAGCTGGCAGCCAACTGGGAAGGGAGTCACACGTGGAAGTGACAGGACGTGTTTCATCAATTCTGGCTGAAAAGGGCGGGGAAGTCTTCTCCATCGGCCCCTCGGCGACCGTTTATGCAGCGCTCGAACTGATGGCAGCCAAAGGGCTGGGCGCGCTTCTCGTGATGGAAAACAATCGCATCATCGGCGTACTCTCCGAGCGCGATTACGCTCGAAAGATCATCTTGAAGGGAAGGTCCTCCAAAGACACCAAAGTAAGCGAGATCATGATCTCCCCGGCCATCACCGTTTCGCCCGACTGTTCCGCCTCGGAAGCAATGCAGATGATGACCGATCACCGCATCCGTCACTTACCGGTGGTTGACGGCTCGGGCGCGGTTGTCGGAATCGTTTCTATCGGCGATCTTGTCAAATGGATCATAACCTCACAACAGGAAACGATTGACCAACTACACAGCTACATCACGGGCAGCGGCGTCTAACAGAGTGGTGAAAAACGTTTCGCTTCGTTCAACCGTCCTGGTTCTTACCTTTCTGCTTTCCGGGCCTGCGCTACATGCGAGAGTCGAACTGCAGCCTTGTAAGAACCACGTTCCCCCCGAGCAGCAGATAGCATTGGGCCGGAAAGTTGTTGAACAGGTCTACAGGCAAATGCCGATTCTGCCTGATTCGAGCCCGGTTACACAGTACATCCAGAACCTCGGCAGCAAACTCGCCGCCGAAGCGCCCGGCTACAAATGGCCCTACAACTTCCACGTTGTCAATGTGGCCGATATCAATGCGTTTGCCCTGCCGGGCGGCGCCATTTTTGTAAACCTCGGAACCATCCAGGCTGCTGAAACCGAGGCTCAGTTGGCCGGAGTGATGGCTCACGAGATCTCACACGTGGTCTTGCAGCATTCGGTGTGCAATGCAGAAAAGGAGCAGAAGGTAGGGCTGCTTGCGGGAATTGGTCAGATCGCCGCCAGCGTCGCTCTGGGTGGCGCTGCCGGCGACCTCGCAGCGCAGGGTATTGGTGCTACCGCCGGGCTCGGCTTCCTTAAGATGTCTCGCGGTGCGGAGAGGCAGGCGGACTTAATGGGCGTCGGCATTCTGTACGACGCCGGTTACGATCCGCGCGGCATGGCTCAATTTTTCGAGGTCATCCAGGCGAAGTATGGAGCCGGAGGAGCCCAATTTATGAGCGATCACCCGAATCCGGGCAATCGCACCGAGTACGTCACAAAAGAAGTCGCCAGCTTCGTCCCGCGGCAGAACTACATCACGACTTCACCCGCGTTTCAAACTTTGAAGCAGCAAGTCGCCGGTATGCGTCCTTACACGGCCCGCGAAGTCGCTTCCGGAGTGTGGAAGCGACAGCCTTCCCAATAAGCTATACCGGGCATCATTCGGCCGTTGCGCCGTTGGATTTTGGCGCAAGATCGTCGAAATTCATCAATGCGTTGAACAACATCCGGAACTCACCCAGGTTCTGCCACCGATAACACGGGTTCGTGGCAAACAGCAGCACACGCCCCTGTCCGACGGGAACGTCCAGAATCGCAGGCCGGTTGCGAATTTCGTTCGCGCCTTTCATCAGTCCGCTAAGCACGGAATCATCGCCGCCCGGAAAACGCATCAGTACCTGCGCCGCCCGATCCGTTTGAGGAACCGTCAGCAGCGGACCATTTGCGTATCGCACGGGCATGGTCTTGTCCGTATAGCCGTAAAAGATGGGGCTCTTCGGCTTCATGATTTCCGCGGTCACAATCGGACCCGGAGCATAAAACTGCGGCGACGGTCGGCTCGCTTCCACGCGCCGCGCGATCCCGAACTCAGCCGGAAAGCTACTGGCCACTCCCAGCGTAACTAGGAGACCGCCGTTATCTACGAACTTCTGCAGCTCAACCACACCTTCCAGGCCCATGCCACCGGTAATGTCCGGCGAAGACCCGTAGTCGCCCAGATACTTGAACTGCTCTGTCTTCGTGTAGGCGAGCGGCTGTTTCTTAGGATCGATATCGAACACAAGACCTTTCGCGGTGCGCCCCTGGTTCGGTATCACGATAACGTC
>JAFAUR010000505.1 GCA_019243205.1 Acidobacteriaceae bacterium
CGTCAGCTTCGAAACGCCCCTGGTTTTACGACCACAGCCATCCTGACACTGGCATTGGGAATTGGGGCCAATGCGTCCATCTTCACCCTGATTCACTCGCTGCTGTTAAAGAACCTGCCTGTAGCCGATCCGAAAACTCTGTTGCGGATTGGAGACTCTTTGGAATGCTGCGTGAATAGCGGAACGAACGAGAAGGGCAACTACAGTCTATTCGCGACTGAAACATGGCAGGTATTAAAGAAAAATGCGCCGGAGTTCGAGGAGCTGGCAGCGATGGAAGCCGGCTTTTCGTACCGGCCAATCACGGCACGCCGCGAAGGAGGACACGCGGAGGCGCGCTCGGTAATGGGCGAATTCGTCTCCGGCAATTACTTCCGCACGTTTGGGCTGCGACCATACGCAGGGCGGCTGCTAATGGACCGCGACGACGTCCCGGGTGCTGCCGTAATGGCCGTGATGAGCTACGGTACGTGGCAGCGCGACTATGCGGGCGATCCTTCTGTGATCGGAAGTACGTTTTCGATCAACACAAAGCCGGTGACCATCGTCGGTATCGCGCCACTGGGCTTCTACGGCGACCGCATGTCGACGACTCCTCCGGATTTCTTCCTCCCTATCGGGTCGATGCAGGCATTGGCGGACACTGCTTACGTGCAGGACCCGAATGTGCGATGGCTCTATTTGGTTGGGCGGGTGAAGCCGGGCGTGCAAGTGAAGCCTTTGGGAGAGAAGCTGAGCGCGTTGGTCCGGCAATGCTTCGCAGAAACGAAAACATTTTCGAAGGGCGAACCTAAGAAGCTGCTGCCGAGAACACATGTGGTTCTCACGCCCGGCGGCGCCGGCATTCAGGAGTTGCAGGAACAATACGGATCGAACCTGCGCGTGCTCATGGCAATCTCAGGCTTGGTGCTCCTGATCGCGTGTGCGAACGTCGCGAACCTGCTGCTGGCGCGCGGGATGGCGCGCAAACAGGAGATGTCGTTGCGAACGGCTTTAGGAGCGAACCGGGGGCAAATCGTTCGCCAATTGCTGACCGAGAGCGTGTTGCTGGCTCTGCTGAGCGGCATCGCGGGACTTGTCGTTTCCTATGCGGGAACCAGCATGCTTCTGGCCCTGGCATTCGGCGACGCGCAACGTTTGCCCGTTGATCCGCGACCGTCGTTGCCGGTACTGCTATTTGCGTGCGGACTGGCACTGCTCACAGGCGTTCTCTTTGGGATTGCTCCGGCCTGGATTACGTCGCAAACCAACCCGGTGGACGCCTTGCGAACGGGAATGCGCACGACAAGTTCGCGAGCTTCGCTGGTGCAGCGCGGGTTGGTGGTGTTGCAAGCGGGTCTGTCGCTGGTTCTGTTGACGGGAGCGGGATTGTTCTCACAGAGTCTGAACAAGCTTCAACATTCGAATTTACGGCTGGAGAGCAAAAACCGATACATGGTCCACATCAATCCGCAAGCGGCGGGGTATGCACAGGCGCAACTCGAGCTGCTTTACAGAACGATTGAGGACCGGTTCCACGCAATCCCGGGAGTGAAGAACGTCGGCATCAGCATATATACGCCGATGGAGGACAACAACTGGGGTACCGGGATACAGGTAAAGGGACAACCGGATCCACACGCAGGCGCTTCCGTCGTGAAGGTTAATTCCGAATATTTCGATTCGGTGGGTACCCATGTAGTAGCCGGTCGCGGGATCAGCGAGAGAGACACTCCTCGCGCAGAGGCGGTGGCCGTGGTGAACCAGGAGTTCGTGAAGAAGTTTTTTTCCGGTCAGGACCCGATTGGACGATATTTCGGTACGGGGCCCGAATCAGCTGGGGATTACAAGATTGTCGGCGTAGTAGAAGACACGACGTATACGACCGTCCGTTGGAAGGCGCATCGCATGTATTTTCTCCCAATTCTGCAGCGGCCCGCGAGCGACAAGGGGCCAATCGAGAAGGATTTATCGCTTTACGCGGGCGCGCTTGTCGTCGAAACAGACAGGCCCATGAAGCAGATGGCTGCGATTGCGCAGAGAACGCTTGCGGCCATCAATCCAAATCTGACGGTTGTAAAGTTTCAAACCTTCGATCAGCAGATTGCGGACCGGTTCACGGAAGAACGGATGGTAGCGCGATTGACGGCGTTGTTCGGCGGCCTGGCGCTGCTGCTCGCGACGATAGGGCTCTACGGCGTTACGGCTTACACGGCAGGCGCGCGGACGGTAGAAATCGGGATTCGCATGGCGCTCGGCGCCGCGCGAACCGGAGTCATCGGCCTGGTGATGCGGGGAGCGATGATCCAGACTGTATTGGGCTTGGCGATCGGTATTCCAACTTCGCTGTTCTGCGTTCGTTTCATCCAGTCACAACTCTTCGACATAAAGGGTGTGGACATTGGCGTTCTGGTGACGGCAATTCTCACTCTCTCGATAGCTGCGTCTCTGGCGGGGGCGATTCCCGCGAGACGGGCCGCGTCAATCGATCCCGCGCGGGCGTTACGGACCGAGTAGCAACATCGGCTTGTTTTCACAGATCTCGAATCAGGCCAAGGCGGGAACGGCGGATGCTGCTTCCTTAATCACGGTCGCGGCGATTTCAAAGGAACGCAAGCGCGCGCTCTGATCGAAAACGTCGGAGGTCATGATGATCTCGTCGGCGCCGCTTTCCGAAACCAGGCTTCCCAACTTGCGCCGCACTGTTTCCGGTCCGCCTACAACAGCGAGCTTCAGCTTGGATTGCACGATCGCGCGCTCAGCATCACTCCAGAGCCCCTCCATGGTGTCCACGGGCGGAGGCGTGAAGATCGGCTCGCTGCGAATGAGTTTGAGAAAACGTTGGGCCGGCGAGGTCGCCAGACGCCGCGCTTCCGCATCGGTTTCCGCGGCAATCAACGGCAGCCCGACCATAACGTACGGCTTTTCCAGATATGGAGAAGCTCTGAACTGAGAGCGGTAGAGCTGAATGGCTTGGAACAGAAGATCCGGCGCGAAATGGCTGGCAAACGCGAACGGCAGGCCGATCATGGCAGCCAGTTGAGCGCTGAAGGTACTCGATCCTAATAGCCAGACGGGGACATTCGTTCCGGCTCCCGGAACGGCACGGAGCTTCTGGCCCGGCTGAGCCGGCGCTAAGTATGCGAGCAGTTCCGCTACTTGCCTGGGAAACTCGTCTTCGGTCTCGTGCAGTCCCCGGCGCAGCGCACGCGCTGTCAGTTGATCGCTGCCGGGCGCGCGGCCGATTCCGAGATCGATGCGACCGGGGTAAAGAATCTCAAGAGTTCCGAACTGCTCGGCGATCACCAGAGATGAATGGTTCGGCAGCATGACACCACCCGAGCCGACGCGAATGGTCGAGGTGCGTCCGGCAACGTGGCCGATGAGGACAGAGGTTGCGGCACTCGCGATGCCGGGCATGTTGTGATGCTCCGCCAGCCAGAAGCGGTTGAAGCCCCACGATTCTGCGTGCTGCGCGAGATCGACCGTATTCCGGAACGACTCGGCTATGTTGCCGTCGGCCTTCACCGGTGCGAGATCGAGAACGGAATAGCGAACAGTCCCAAGGTCTGCCATCACCAAATTGGATGTAACCCGGCGAGCCCAGGTGACAGGGGGCTATTTGCGGATCTCGATACGCCCAATCGATTGGGCATGGCCGGTACTTTCATCGGCAGTGATGAGGGCTCCATGCAGTTCGACACCATGTTTTGCAGCTTCCATGCGCCCGTTCAGCCCCGTCAGGAAGCGCCGGATGATGGTGTCTTTGTCGACGCCGATAACTGAGTGGTACGGTCCCGTCATGCCTGAATCGGTCTGATATGCCATGCCGCCCGGAAGAACGCGGCAATCGGCGGTAGGGATGTGTGTATGGGTTCCGATCATGGCGGTGGCGCGGCCGTCGAGATACCAACCCATCGCGACCTTCTCACTGGTCAGTTCCGCGTGGAAATCAATGAAGCGGATCTTTATCGCTGGATCGAGCGAGGCGAGGATTTCGTCGGCTTTCCGGAACGGATCGTCGATGTTCGCCATGTGGGCTCTTCCCTGCAAATTGATAACTGCGTAGGGTGCACCGTTCCGCGCCTTTCCGGTGAAAATGCCGCTTCCGGGCAGGATGCCCGGATAGTTTGCAGGTCGCAACAGCCGGGGCTGGTGCGGATAGTAGTCGTGAATCTCGCGCTTATCGAAGCTGTGATTTCCTCCCGTGAGAACATCGAGCCCCAGCGAGAGTAATTCTTCTGCGATCAGCGGGGTAATGCCGAAACCGCCCGCGCTATTTTCCGCATTAGCGATGGCTAAATCGACATGATTCTCAGTGATGAGCCGGTTTAGATTCTCCCCGACGATTCCACGCCCGCCCGAGGCGAAAATATCGCCGATAAAGAGAATATTCATCAACAGAATGAGAGGAATACGTTCCCTGCGAGAGCTTCCGCCAGCCTCCGTCATTGACCCCTAAAAAGCAAGGGGGGAATCCTCCGAGTGCTTTGAGGCTTCTCCATGGCATCTCTCGACGCCGGAGCTTGCACAAGGGCACTTAATTCGAGCTGGACTCCATGACATTGACTAACGGATCAATTTTTAGGAGACCAGAAGGAAGCGCTCGCAGGGAACGTAAGTTCCAGAGTAGCAGAAAATCGGCATTTTTCAGCCGAAAAGTTATGTTGCCCGGAGGCGCTCGGCGATGTCTTTCTCCGAAACTGAGCCTTCCTTAATGACGCGCCAATAGGGTTCAGTGATATCAACCGTGGTCGCGCCGGGCCCGGCACACAGGCCCCCGTCGAGCACGAGGTTAAGGCGACTGTCCATTTGGGCGAAAAGGTCGATCCCGCTTGAAGCGGTTGGATGCCCGGATATATTCGCGCTGGTGGCGATCAGGGCGTGTCCGATCTTTTCGATCATCAGGTTCAAGGCATTTGAATTGGCGTGCCGCATGGCAAGACGTCCTGTGTTACCAGTGACTTTCAGTGGCACCTTGGCCGAAGCCGGGACGATCATGGTGAGAGCTCCGGGCCAGAAATGGCGGGCCAGGATGTAGAAGCGGCTGTTCAGCTCTTTCGCCAGATCCTCCGCCATGAGAGTGTCAGAAATGGCGAGCGGCAGGGATCGTACGCTCTCCCGCCCTTTGGCGGCGAAGACGCGTCCGACGGCCGCGAGGTTGAGGGGGTCAGCAACCAAGACATACAAAGCGTCCGTCGGTACGCCCACGACGCCTCCCTTGCTCACTTCACGTACGGCACGATCAATCGCCGCACTATCCGGCGATTCGCAGTTTATTTCGATTAGGTCTGTAGCCACGAGCGGGGGAGGGACCGGATTATCGGTGCTCCGGACCGAAGTACCCTGTCAGTTTATCGTTCCCCAAGGGCCCGGGCAACTTCGACCGCCATCTCATACCGGCCGAAAGGCGCGCTGAGTTGGGCGCCGCGAACAAGATGGCGAACGCGAGCGCACATTTCCTGGGCTATGAGGATGCCCTCGGCACGCGCTTTTTCCGCGCTGTCGGCTTTTCGCATGCGATCCATGTATTCGTCGGGGACGGGCACGCGTAGCTCATTCACCATAAATTCGGCGTTCCGGAAGCTGGTAAGCGGCCATATGCCAGCGATGATAGGAATCCCGTATTGCTCGGTGTTGCGGATGAAACCTTCGAGCAAGTTCAGGTCGAACACAGGTTGAGTGACGACGTATTCGGCACCCGCTTCCATTTTCCAGGCAAAACGGCGGAGTTCTTCATCCATGTTGAGCGCGCCGGGATTGGCTCCGACACCGATCAGCATCGCGGTCTGCGAGCCCATCGGATTTCCACCGATATCGAGACCCTGGTTCAGATTGTTGACGATGTTCGTCAGGCCAATGGAGTCGACATCGAATACGGCACTTGCGTCGGGGTAGGTACCCATGCGCGGCGGATCGCCGGTGATGCAGATCAGGTTGCGAATGCCGCTCATGTGCGCCCCGAGAAGCTCGGACTGAATGCTCAGGATGTTGCGATCGCGGCAGCAAAAATGGAGCACGGCTTCGATTCCGGCCTGCTGCTGAATCAATTGACACGTGACCTGTGCGCTGAGGCGAGCGCTCGCCCGTGGCCCATCGGGGACGTTGATGCAGTCGATGCCGCGATCGCTACACAGGCGGGCGCCCGCGATT